>BDSY01000089.1 GCA_002897895.1 bacterium BMS3Abin06 | reverse complement strand
TGCTTTTACTTGCCAAGGTGATTCTAATTTTAACGCTTTCTCAAATAAACCCTCTATTACCTCCATCTCTTTTTACTCCTCACTTTTCCGCTATTATATCGTTACCCACTTGAAATGAGAAAGAACCATTTTTTCAACGAACAGGTTGTCCATCTTGGTTTCCAGACCCCGGATTTCAGAGGGATCAGTGACGACTGGCAGATTCAGAGCAATCTTTCTCATATCCAAAATATCCGGACATGGATGGAGCTTGTAAAGTTAAATCCCAAATGGTCTAAAAAACTGCTCTCCGCCCTTATTATCCATCTTTCGCTGAGCGGTGTTCTTCTTAAAGACACAGACCTGTTCCCCCGGGATATTACCGGATTTCTCAACACCGACATCCGGCCTGTCTATAATCTTGCGAAGCAGCTCCTGAGGCTTTTCCCGTCTTACTTTAATGAGATAGGTGCGGAGGGGCAGCTCAGGGATATTTCCACGGATATTGATGAGGTCTGTAATCGCAGGGATGTTTTAATCCATTTTCTGAGGAAACAGAGCCATGTGGAAAGCTCAAACAGGATCATCCCGCTCATTGAGGTCATCCTGGATTTCTGGAGAACAAAATCCAAAGAAGGGCTTAAACCGTATCTTCCGGAGAATATATACGACCAGGTTGAACCGGAAGGGCCTTACATTGATGGGGTCAATAAAGTAATAAACCGGATTTTTGAAATCAGGGGTCTGGACGGGATTTCCGGTCTTTTATCACTTGAAGAGGATTGGCCGGCTGAAATCGCCGGCAAGCTCCCTGAAGAAAACAGGCCGGATATTGAGAGAGTGGCAAATGCCGTCTCTTTTTATAAACTCTTAAACAGGAAATACAGTCTCAGTTTCTGTGACATTGATGATTACATTACCCAGGTACAGTCAACTATTCCGCTGAATCTCAACGGGCTGAGAAAAATTTTATCTGCAGAAGAGACTTTCAGAAAAATCGCCGGCCTGCTGGGGATTCTTCAACAACTTAAAAATATAATACTGCTGCCTGAGACTTTTGAGATTCACGAGAATATTTACAGGAAACGCCATATCGCCGCAGGTATACCTTCCATGTACGGCAGTTACCGCGAGGCAAAATTTGATGCAATGGGACTTACCTTCCGGCTTGAGTCTCTTGTTAATACACTTTTTGAGGAGTTGATAGAGGGCTTTGATCTGAACTTTATTACACATGATACTTTTTACCGGATATACAAATACCTGAAACTTTTCAACCAGGCACTGAATATCGACGGGATACCGACCAGGGAGTTTGAGAGCCAGCTCGAATTATTCAAGAAAGCGTTAAGAATAAAGATGATTACTTTTACACAGTACCTGGATATTTTCCGGGGTTTTACACAGGTAGTCCGCAACATTGTAAGCGACTACTTCAATAATATCCACGAACAGAACTTAGTGGAGATAGCCGATTATCTGCCCCCTGATAAACTGCTCCCGAAATATCTCCGTGAATCGGATAACCTGAAAGAGCTCTACCACAAAGTCTCCGAGATTTTTTTAAGAGACACCATCGCCTCCTCACTCGGAGTCCAGAGACTGGACCTTTTTTTAACCCGTATTTCACATACCCTGCATGAGCAGGCCGAAAAACTCCATGTTGATAAACACTATTTCCTTCTTTCATATAATCCGGGGAATATTGTAACTTCCATTTCAGAGCCGGACACTAAGCTTCTTGATATTGTGCACCTCGGCAATAAGGGTCTTAACATGGTGAAGATGAAAAGCCTGGGCCTGCCTGTCCCCCCGGGCTTTATAGTAACTACAGAGGTCTTCAGATGCAGGGAGCTTATTGAGAGTTATCCTCCGGCCAATGAGAATTTCAGAAAACAGATAGACCGGAAAATATCACACCTCGAAAAATTGACGGGCAGGACCTTTGGTTCTCCTGAAAACTCCCTGCTCGTTTCCGTAAGAAGCGGGGCTGCCGTGTCACAGCCCGGAATGATGGACTCGTATCTGAACGTCGGGATTAATGAGGAGATTGTCGCCGGCATTATTAAACAGACCGGGGAAGCATGGTTTGCCTGGGACTGTTACCGCAGGTTTCTGCAATCCTACGGCATGTCTTTTGGTCTGGTACGGGATAAGTTTGATGCAATCATTGATGAGTTCAAGGAGAAATACAGCGCGCCTTTCAAAAGAGACTTTTCCCCGCAGCAAATAAAAGAAGTAGCAATGGCTTACAAGGAGATTATCCGGTCAAACGGCATCCGGGTCGAGGAATCTCCAGGAGAACAGTTATATATAGCAATCCAGCGTGTGCTGAATTCCTGGAACTCCACCAAAGCCCTTACATATCGAAAGATTATAGGGATATCCGATGACTGGGGCACCGCGGTTACAGTACAGGCAATGGTTTTCGGCAATCTTTCCCAACAATCGGGATCAGGGGTTCTTTTTACACACAGCCCGAAAGTTTCACCGGATCTGCTGAGGCCGTGGGGTGACTATACAACAGGCAACCAGGGAGAGGACGTTGTCTCAGGCCTGGTAACCACATATCCCATCTCAATTTATCAGGCAAAGATGGAAAACAGGCCGGCGGAATTTGCACTCGAAAACAGATTCCCTGAAATTTACAGCTCGCTCAGGGAAATCGCCAAGGTCCTGATTTATGAAGACCGGTGGGCTCCGCAGGACATTGAGTTTACATTTGAAGGGCCGTGGAAAAAAGACCTCTATATCCTGCAGACAAGGAATATGGAAATAAGGGAGAGAAAGAGATTCCCGGCCTTTGAAAGTACATCCGGGATGAAAGAGAAATTTCTCGGACACGGCATAGGGGTAAGCGGTGGGGCATTATCAGGAAGGGTGGTCTTCAGTCTCGATGATATATCCCGCTGGGAAAAAACCGAGCCTGAAACTCCCCTGATACTTGTCCGGGGAGATACTGTGCCTGATGATATAAAGGAGATTTCAGCGGCTGACGGACTTCTGACAGCACGCGGCGGAGCTACTTCCCACGCAGCTATTGTTGCCAACAGGCTCGAAAAGACCTGTGTCGCAGGCTGCAATGACCTTGTCTGCCTGGAAAGGGAGAGGAAGTTTAAATTGAACCAAAAAGTTGTTAATGCAGGTGAATTTATCAGCATTGACGGCTCTGAAGGGTCTGTATATCTTGGAAAAATGAAAGTCAGTGAAAGGGGTGATTAAATAATATGAATGAAAAAACTGAATCAGTCCTTGGCATCAACGGCCTGGGACGCATAGGAAAACTGACACTCTGGCACCACATAGCCCGAAAATATTTCAGGGAAATAGTAGTTAACATAGGAAGAGAAGCTGGAAACTCTTTAAGTGATATTGCCCGCTATATAGTCAGAGACTCTACATATGTATCCCTTCCCATGTACCTTTACGGATGCAGGGGCGGAGACATTGTAAGTGATGTAGATGATTCAAAGGGTACAATGACGATAGACGGAATAAAAGTAACAATCCTCAGGAAGTCAAGAAACCCGAAAGCGCTTGACTGGAGAGGTCACAATGTTGGTCCGGTTATCGATGCCACCGGCCGGTTTCGTGACCCCGCACTTTCAGCGGATGAACCGGGTGGATCGCTCAGGGGCCACCTTGAGGCAGGGGCTGAAAGGGTTATTTTATCAGCCCCATTTAAGATAAAGGACAAGACCGGATCAATACCTGATGACGCCGTTACCTGCGTAAAGGGCATAAATGAACATGACTATAATCCTTCGAGGCATAAAATAGTCTCTGCCGCCTCATGTACCACAACCTGCCTGGGGCACATGATGAAGCCACTTCTTGATGTTATAGGGGCAAAAAGAATCCTGACTGCGTCAATGGCCACTGTGCATGCTGCAACCGGTTCCCAGCAGGTACTGGACAGGCTGGCCGGACCAGGGGCAAAAGATCTCAGGAAAAACAGGAGCATACTTAACAACATTATCCTGACAACTACAGGGGCCGCCGACACACTTGCACTTGTCCTTCCGCAGATGAGACAGATAGGGTTTATGGCGGAATCAGTGCGGGTGCCCATAACCACAGGCTCTCTGATTATTCTGACGGTTAATATCCAGGAGGATGAGTCAAAGTCATCCATAAACAGGCAGGTGATTAATGACATATACAGACAGGCTGCGGCCTCACCCAACGGGTATCTTGTTTATACCGACGAACAAAACGTATCATGTGATATTATCGCCATGCCGAAAGCAGCAACCATTATAGAAGGTCATGAGACGCACACCCGCACTGCAGAGGTGAGCATTGATGTCGAAAGACTGGCTGGTATAAAAAAAGAACATATGGAAGCCCTGAAAGATACAGAGGTAAGTATCCCATTGACCCAGGCGGTCATTTACGGGTGGTATGACAATGAAATGGGGAATTACGTTAATATGCTCGGAGAGCTTACCTGTTATATAGCGGAATCAGGGCAGGATATCTGAATTGAAATAATGTAAAATACCTTTCTGATGCTGATACTCACTTTTTCATTTGCCTGTTATCTTTTTGCGATCCGGAAAAGGCCGCTTCTGTATGTCGGGCTTGTTCTCCAGATAGCTTACATGATTTCAAGAGCAGCAGAACTCGGGCGGCTGCCCCTGGTGGGGCCGCATGATACCCTTGTATTTCTTACAGCATCCATTGCAGCCTTTGCTATCCCGTTTGGTTTTGCCCTGAAAGACCGCAATCGTTTTTTTAATGTTGTTGCCATACTTGCCTCGGTCTTTACAGCATTTGCCATGATAACCAGGCAGCATAATTCACCTCTGCCCCCTGTATTAAAGACATTCTGGTTTGAGTGCCATGTAGTGCTGGCATTTATGTCTTATGCACTATTCGGCATTGCAGCCATACTTGGCGGACTTTACCTGAAAGATCAGCAGAACTCTATCGAAGGTCTGGAATACAGGGCCGTGCTTGTCGGGTACTGCCTGTTTACGCTCTCAATGATATTCGGCGGCATATGGGCATATCTCGCATGGGGGACTTACTGGGTATGGACTCCCAAGGAGCTCTGGACAAGCATCCTGTGGGCGTTTTACACTTTTTACGTCCATGTCAGACTGCGTCAGTGGTGGATGGGCAAACCGGCGGCCATCCTCGGCATAGCCGGGTTTGGCGTTGTTATGTTTACATACCTCGGAGTAAGCCTGTTAATGAAGAGTTCGCACGGTTTTTAAACCTCGAAAGTATTTTATGAAGATTATAAAACAGATAACAGACTTTTTCTTTTCTTTGAGCACAACCCTGTGGCTTCTGGGATTGCTGCTTCTGCTGCTCTTTGCCGGAGCCTTTATAATGCCGGGCACGCAGGAATTTCAGGAGATCCACTCCATACCTCTTTTTGACTGGCTTCAAACAGAGCCCTTGAAAATAACATGGTGGCTCTGGGGCTTAACAGGAATTCTCGCAATCCTTGCTCTTAATACAATCTTTTGCAGCATTGAATCAATAGTCAGAAAGAGAAAAGTCACTCAATGGCTTTTGTTAATCTCACCGCAAATAATCCACATTGGGTTTCTCTTTATGATTTTCGCTCATTTGCTGAGCGCAATCGGCGCCTCCCAGGAGCTTGCCGTTGTCCGGGAAGGCTCACTGGTGAAAATATCGGCTAATACTCTATTAAAGATTGAAGACATAAATATTAATATTGATTACTATGGATATATAACCGGCTGGGCAATCAGCGTAGAATATCTCTCAGACGGAAAGACCTTTAAGAAGGATATCATTAAACCGAATAATCCATCTGTTCATATGGGCTTTAACATCAACGTAAAAGACCTCAGGGCATATCCCGTGGAGGCCGTGCTTTTGCAGATTAATAAAGAGCCGGGCGCTTTGTGGGCCCTGATCGGAGGGGTTTTGTTTATGGCCGGCATAGTTACTCTTATCATATTAAAAATAAAGGTGGAACGGTGATAAGATGCTCGTAATAGTTTGAGGCGCTTGCAAAAGTCTTATTTTGTCATTCCAGTTGATGCAGACCGGATTCCCCCGAATAGAAATAGCCTGGTTGTGTTACAATGTGACCAGCCCTCCGGAAATGATACCAATTGCAATCTGCAATCTTTAGCAGACGCCGTCAATCATTTGTTTCAGAAAGTTATTGTTATGTTGCACCTTGTTACAGCCCTGCTTTTCTAAAGGGGATTGATTGACTGTTGCACTATATTGATCGAGTGAATAGCGGAGTCAGGAGAGAGTGAAATTGAAAAATATGTGATGAGGAGAATTGGTGTTAATTAAAGAGTCCTCCAGCCCGGTTGGCTCAAAAGATATTGATGGAACGATAGAGGAGTTAGCCGGTAAATTATATACCGGCGCTCGTGTTGATGCGATAAATGAATTAAGACCGATAGTTAAGAAACATTTTCAGCAGTTAGCATCGCATTTTAGAAAAAAGATAATTTCCGCTTTGATTGCTTCCTTGAGCGGTACTCAATTCTGGGGAGGGGGATTCCCCGAAACTGTTGCCGATATTTTCGTTGAGATAGGCAGGTCGGCAGTGCCTGATTTAGTTAAGGCACTAAAATACCGGGAACGCGGCGTGCGTTTTGGTGTGACCCTGGCATTATATAAAATGTCCGGGAAACACCCGGGATATCTCAAGGACATCAGCATTAACGATTTGTTTTTGAATCCGGAGCCATATATCAGACTTAATCCTTACGATAGAATAGTATCCAGCTACCGGAAAAAAGCATTTAACTATTGGGAAATTTCCATGGCGCTGCTCGATGGTATCGGGATTAAAGAAGTTCTTGCAGGTCCCCGCCTTGGTTTAATGGATAGAGAGTTCAAGTTTGAGACTATTGAGACCTATGAAAGTATAGATGATCTTGTTTGGCTTAAATTATCTTCCGGCATAAAATCTTTTAAAGAAGCAGGCCGCTCTTTGATTATTACTACGGGAGATGATAGAAAATTAGTTATAAAATTCTTAATAGATCGTCCTGAACCCGATATGGAATCCGGAAGGCCTGAGAACCTGGAAAATGATACAAGATGGATGGATTATCTTCGGCGGAACAATCCGGCTTTATCTCTTGAAAGTTATTTGCCGGAGCCCATGGTTTTTAATAATAACAGGTATATTTTTGCAATAAGGAAAATGCGCTTAAAAGGCAAACACCTTGCTTATCTGGGTAAAGTTCATTTAGATCCGGACACACCATATTATGCAATCAGCTACCTTCCCGCTGATTCTTATCTGATTTATTCAAATGATAATGAACTGGAGGAGAAAGAATTTCACCGGGCAGCTTTGGTGAATATCCGTGATCTGGCACATCTTGCCTCTTATGGTATAGTTCACAGCGAGCCGATTAATCTGTATCATAATATAAGACAGCGCCAAAAATATAATATTTTAATTTCAGCGGGACCCGGCAGAGTTGATAAATGGCTGCGTGCTACTGAATATCCAAATATGAGATTGTCAGGAATTGCTGATTTTGAACATTTATTAGCAGTAGACAGTATAGACGGCTTACACGAGGCAATAAGCAATGAACTCTTTGCATGGGTTCTTGTTATCGCCAGTTACTACAGGATGAAATATCAACCTGAAAGAGATGGTAAAGAGCTGTTTGAAAGTTCTGTCCGGGGCTTGCTGAAAGAAGGTTTCAATCTGTATTATTCAATTTTTGCAGGAAACCCTTCATCAGAATTAGATCGCTGTATGGGCTGGGAAAAAGTAGCCGGTGAAATGACGGATTATATGATGACTGACAGATGGAAGCATGATAAGATAAATCCTGACCTGGGAAGGTATAATGGCAAGTTTCCTATTGATACGCTTGTAAGAGCCCTGTACATTACGGCGACACTCTCTATTTTAAATAGAGCAATTATTGGTCCAAAGATTTCCCCGGTTGAAGAGTAGTTAAAGGAAAACTTATGCATATTGCTGCAATTCACAACCTGCCGGACAATAAAGATGAACTTGCAAATGCGCTCGCCGCTGCTTTAGGGGCAACGCTTTACGAGGCGCGCTCCCGTCTGCGTGTCCAGAGTAAAGGCCCCCTTGTTGTATCCGTAAGTGGAGAACGTGACGCCGTCGAAAAAGTTGTGAAAAAACTTCAATCCAGTGGCTTTGATGCCGTTGTACTTGACCAGAATGAAATTGAGTCAGTGTCAAATCAGTTTATCGTGAAAAAATTCAGGCTCGATGACGGGGAACTTGTTGTTGAATCAGGAGACGGGCGGAGTCTGGCCGTTGATTACCGCAGTATTGATCTCATACTGCGTGGTACATGTATAGCGCTGAGATCGGAGACCCAGTCGGTGAAGGAACGAAAATTCAGCATAGGCAGAGCCGTGCTTTCAAGCGGGCTCGTACTTACCAAGGCCACAAAGAGTACGCGGCAGGTAACAACTGAAGACCGGGAAGGTTTCTTTAATCTCTATTCCGGCAATCGGTTAACGCTTGTATTTCGCGAAAGCGCCTTAATCTATGATTCGCTCGGCTCTGCACTGAAACCATCCCGTGTGGCGAATTTCGCATATCTGCTGGCAGAACTACGGCAAAGACAACCCAATACTGTTTTTGACGATCGCCTTCTGAGGCGGGCGGAGCAGGCTGTATTGCTGGGGCCGTTACTTCCTCCGGAGGAGCACCTGGAGATCGCGACATCGCTCCTGGCAAAAATACTCCGGCAGTGATAAGAAATTGGTGTGCAGGATAGATGCGATCAAGGCAGGTAACCTGAGTTACCCTTTATCTGATGTACCGGTTACTCCAGCGGTCAGCGTAAAGCGCATGGCCTCCTCCATGTTCATATCAATGGGCGGACCGCACTGCGCGGCACCAGCACAGCATAACCACCGATCATGTAACTCAGGGGCAGATAGACCGGTATGCTGTCTTCTTCCCGAACCCCCCGGGAAGGCGCTTCGGGACTGCCTGAGTCACAAACCCGATCACAGTCATGCCTGTATCGCCGATAGATACTGCCACTACCTGCTCGAATTCCTTTTTGGCGGTCGGGGAGAAATACTGGAAAAAGTCACGGATCGCTTTATAAACTGATTTAATCAATGGCATCCGGTAAAGAATCTGCTCTCCCCTGGCAAAAAGCTGTTGAACCACATAGGCATTCATAAGCAGTCCCACTGCGAATGCCACTACGAGGGTAGCGATCACGCCTATGCCCGGCCAGTACAGGACTTCCGGAAAGATTGATCGGATCATGCTGCCCAGCACTGATTCTGCTGATACAGCCATCCAGTAGAGGAGATAAATAGTGAGCGCTACAGGCAGGATAGTCACCAGCCCGGTAAGAATATTTCTACTTATAAATTTCAGCATCCGGGCATCCTCAGGGGAAAACAGAGGGAGCTGTTTGCCTTTGCGTGGAGAGGCCTTCCTGGCTGCCTTGCCCATGTAGTAGAAAAAGGTAGCAATATCACTATCAAGTTCATCAAGCCTGTACCACAAACAGGGGGCTTTATGTGTATCAATAAAACTGCTTACCAGTGTAGTCTTGCCGGAACCGGGCGCTCCTGAAATCCAGGTACAGCGATAGTCCAGACCTTTCTGAAGCAAATTGAAAAGTCTTTCACGCTGGAAGGCCCCCCTGTATACAGGCCGGGTTATCTTTGCAATGTGAAATTGCTCTCTGTGCATATTGGAGTTTTTTTATAAAATATTCATAATCAGGGCATTTCACTCATATTTGTAATAACTTACAGGGAACAGGCGGATTCGTCAACCTTGCTGTTATTACCGGTGGGGGCACAAGTTCTATTTGCTGTTGATGAGAATAGGAATATGCAGTTGCTCAGGAGACCTCTGTTATGTTTATACACAGATTCTAAATAGTTGCGCCCATTGTATGCACTTTAAAACCATAGATACTTAAACACTCCCGCCATGTTTTATCTGAAGTTTTTCCTTGTATTTCTTAACATCAGGAACTTCTCTGAGATAGATAGCAGCTCTCCGTCAGTACCGGGAGCGGTTCATCAGCCGTCTTGGCACATTGTCATCAGAGACAAAGGCATCCATCTGCACCTGGTCACTAATGGACGGGCACGCGCATTTTACTTAATTCCCTGATCCTTCTTATCCTCTCAAGCACCGGGGGATGGGAATAATGAAACAAAGCATATAATGGATGCGGATGCAGGTTTGAAAGGTTGTCTTTTGAAAGTTTTACGAGCGCACTAATCATGCTCCCGGCATTCCCGGTCAGTTCATAAGAATATTTGTCGGCTTCATTTTCATGCCTTCTGGAAAGAATATTAAACAGGGGACTGAAAGGGAAAGAGACAATGGAACCGATAAAACCTAAAATCACAACTTTTGCAAAGAAGGAACTCTTTTCAATCTGAAAGAGATCGATGAGGAAATCGCTTTGAAGCAATTGATACGCAATGCAGATTGCGATTAATGCAATGGTCTCGGTTAAAATAATATGTTTTAAAACGTGTTTTTTCTTCCAGTGGCCCGTTTCATGGGCAAGGACCGACAATATCTCACCTTTGTCCATCTTTTCAAGAAGGGTATCGTACAGGACAATCCTCTTTACTTTTCCAATACCCGTGAAATATGCATTTGTATGTCTGGTTCTTTTTGATGCATCCATTTTGAAAACCCTGCTTACTTTGATCCCGGCTTTTTCCATCAGACTGCGAATGCCGCTTTCAAGCTCTTCATCCTCAATTTGAGTAAACTTATGGAACAGCGGCTCAATAACATAGGGCGAAATGTACATAATAAAAATCCCGAAAACAAGGAAAAAACTCCAGACCCAGAGCCACCATAAATCCGGGCTTTTCTGAATAAGAAACAATCCTGCTGATATGAGCAGCCCGATCAGTATTGTAGAAATAATAAGCGATTTCAGTGTATCGCTTATCCACAACTTGAATGTCATTGTGTTGAATCCGTACTTGTTTTCGATTTTAAAGGTATTGTACAGGCTGAAGGGCATGGATATGATTGTGTCGGCATAGGTCAGTAACAGAAAAAAGACCAGTCCGGTGAGGATGAATGAAAGGTTTAATGAGAGAATCCAGGAATTATATATATCAAGCAGTGCGAATATAAAGACCAGAGAGACTATGTTGTTGAAAATGGACGAGACAAAACCAAACTTTGTATGTTCAACATTGTAATCCTTTGTTTTGCCGAGCAGCTCCCGGTCTATATGGCCTTCAAATTCAGGAGGAATAACAGAGCCGCATTTTTTTAAATGTGAAAGATTTATAAAATCGAGCCAGTAACCGAAGGTCACGACCAGAAGATATGCGATTACAATTGCAACAATATACATTTCCATAAATTTTATTTCATGCAGGGGTAAGACATGACTTGCCCTGCATCAGACCTGTTTTCCTCTCTTTAAATATGAAATCAAAAAAGATGTTGCAAACAATAAATCTCCGGCAATCAAAAGCTCATACCTGTAGGGCTTCGGTATCTGCTGATGCAGAGTTGCATCAATATCATACATGAAAGAGTAGAGTACAAGTATTGTGCCGGTCAATGCAAGGATATGCGATAACATTGATGGCCTGAAGTTATGGCCTTTGTGAAAAGAATAAGCGATAAGGATACTGAAGACAATCATCATCACCGCAATTGATACAGGCGCTATAACAGGCCCTATCCATGGGAGGGGGATCAAAAATAAAATATCCCATTCAAATATTGATGAAGGCCAGTTGAGCAGCGCCTTAAGCCATACATAATAAAAAACATCCCATATGCCGAATGACAGCATAAAATATGCGAATCTCTCCCAGAACTTTTCTCCTGCAAGGCATGCAACAGACAGGAGCATAAAAATGGTTGCTATCTCACGCAGGACCTCAACAAGGATTTTATAGTCGGGCAATGCATTTAAAGGAAATGCAAAACCTTCGGGATAGAAAATTGCGCGCAAATAAACAACAACGGCTGATTCGACAAAGGCCATTGCAATGCCGAAGATGGTAACCCAGATTATTTTTGTGACAAAATGGTTTTTATTCATCCGGAAATTCATTCAAATTCCCCTTTCTGGAAATGGGAATTTGAGCTTGTCTAAAAACTTGTCATAGACAAAGGCATATGATAGAGTAGCACAATTAAAGTTCATTCTCACCTGCCCTCTTGTCGGTATTTTAATGCAACTATAAGGATAATTGAAAAGAAGAAAGAATTTTTTATAATAAGATAGAATGTATACTGCGAAAAATAAAAGGGAAGCAGTTAAAAAACAGATGAAAGACCCAAAAGTATCTTCTCCCCGCATCAAAAAAAAAGAGGGACTTGACCTTCTCAAAAATGCAGACCTTCTCGGCCTCGGCATGATGGCTGACAATGTCAGAAAAAGGCTTCATCCCGGCGGAACGGTTTCATTCATTATCGACCGCAATATCAATTATACAAACGTCTGCATTAATCAGTGCAGGTTCTGCGCCTTTTACAGGGACGAAAAAGATCCCGATGCGTATGTTTTAACAAAGAGAAAACTTTTTAATAAAATCAGGGAGACCATCAAACAGGGCGGGACCCAGATTCTTATGCAGGGCGGGCTGCATCCTGACCTCAGTCTCGACTACTATGTTGACCTTTTGGAATCAATTAAAGAAAAGTTCAGGATTCACATACACGGCTTTTCACCGCCTGAAATTACTTATATCGCAGACAAGTCTGGATTTACAATAAAAAAGACATTGATAATTTTGCGGGAAGCCGGCCTCGACTCCATTCCGGGCGGTGGGGCGGAGATTCTCTCCGACAGAGTCAGGGAACGGGTAAGCCCTAAAAAGATCGGGGCTAAACAGTGGCTTAAAGTCATGGAAGAAGCGCACCATATCGGCATGAGGACAACAGCTACCATGATGTTCGGGAGCGTGGAAGAACCTGAAGACATTATCGAACACCTTGACGCTGTCCGCAAGTTGCAGGATAAGACCGGAGGCTTTACGGCGTTTATTCCATGGAGTTTCCAACCGGGGAATACGGAGTTAATTAAAAAGGCACCCCCCTCACCCCCCTTTACTAAAAGGGGGTTTACATCCTCCAAACTCAAAACTCAAGACTCTAAACTCCATCCGGCCACTGCTGTTGAATATCTCAGGGTGCTTGCACTTTCAAGGATATATCTTGACAATGTTCCGAATATCCAGGCATCGTGGGTGACGCAGGGGCTTAAAATGGCCCAGGTTGCACTTCGATTCGGCGCCAATGACTTCGGCTCTGCAATGATCGAGGAGAATGTAGTTGCCGCAGCAGGAGTAAAGTTCAGGGTCTCTGTTCAGGATATCATTAATGCAATCAGGGGAGCAGGCTTTAAACCCGCCCAACGGGATATGTATTACAATATTTTAATGCAGGTATAAGATAAATATGGTTCTTTCTCATTTCAAGTGGGTAACGATATAATAGCGGAAAAGTGAGGAGTAAAAAGAGATGGAGGTAATAGAGGGTTTATTTGAGAAAGCGTTAAAATTAGAATCACCTTGGCAAGTAAAAGCA
>BDSY01000088.1 GCA_002897895.1 bacterium BMS3Abin06 | reverse complement strand
TTGCTTCTACGGAAATTATTTGACTACATGAGAGGGAGGAAACTCCCTCTCTCTTTCAATAGTTGCTTTAATTTGAAAAGGTTAGATTAGTTAGAAAAATTAGGCCGGTTTAATTCGTAAAACAACAGGTGTCGGTGCCATGATTGTTGTAAGGGATGGCACGTCACTTATTTCAGGAGGACTTGATAACTGGTTTAAGAGGGAAAGTGGTGAAGATGACGGGAGTACATTAGACCGGCAGGAGTTTGCCTTTGAGGAATGGAGGCTTCAAAGGCTTCTGAGAGTAAGCGAGTTCCGCCTTCCACCGGACTTCAGAACAAAGAGATTAGGAGGAAATGTTACGAACACTAATTTAACTATTCCTTTCCTCCGTTTTCCACAATGGCACTTCTGCCGGATATGTTCCAAGCTTCACCGATTACCTCTTACAGCAAGGGGTAGGATTAAATGTGACGAGTGCCTAAGTAAAGGAAAAATAAATTATCTCATACAAGTACCTTTTGTAGCAATGTGTGATTATGGGCATATACAGGATTTCCCCTGGAAGGAATGGACGCACCGCTCAGATAAAACTGGCTGCACTGGTACTATGAGGTTGATTTCAACAGGAGGAGCGTCTCTGTCTGCACAGGTAGTAAAATGTGATTGTGGAAAAGAAAGAAACCTTGCTAGAATTACAGAGGCGGCTCCTGATCAGCAAGAAACCTATTTAAGCAGAAACCTTGATAGCACCGGAACGTATTTTTTGTGCCAAGGACATAAGCCGTGGTTAGGGTTTGAAGAAGGAGAACCTTGCAACCGCCATCTGCGTGGAACTCTGCGGAGCGCTTCTAATGTATATTTTGCTGATGTTAAGAGTGCAATCTATATTCCTAGAGGAAACAGTTCAGCACCTTCAGAATTGATAACATTAATGGAGCAACCCCCTTTATCTACTTTTCTTAATCTCTTATCGGGAACAGGAATTGAAATTAAGCCTGATCATTTAAGGGGACAACATACCCAGATTCTTCAGCCCTTTTCCGATGCTGAAATCAGTGCGGCGATAAGTATACTTTTATCTGGGAAAAAAGATAGCGATCAGGATGCAGAAGAGAGTGGTAGCCAAGAAGATCGTGAGGTATCTATTCGAAGAGAAGAATTCAATGTCTTGAGATCGAAGAGAGGCGATGCAGAGTTACTTATAAGAGATGCCGATATTACGCAGTATAAGCAAGATGTTTCCAGGCATTTTTCAAAAGTAATGCTTGTAGAAAAGCTTAGGGAAACACGTGTCTTATCAGGTTTTACAAGAGTTCTTCCTGAAAACAATCTGACACTTGAACAGAAAAAGGCACTACTATGGAGGAATTCTCCAGAAGGGAATAGTACCTGGCTTCCAGCTTATAAAGTTTATGGTGAGGGAATTTTTATTGAGTTGGATGAAAATAAATTGAGGTCCTGGGAAATGAAGGATGAAGTAAATCAAAGAATTAACGGACTGGTTGAACGCTATCAACAGCGTCAACGTGAACGAGGGTTAAGAGTCAGGCTTATTAGCCCCAGGTTTGTTTTATTACACACTTTATCGCATATTTTAATTAACCAGCTTACGTTTGAATGTGGATATAGCTCTGCAGCATTACGGGAAAGGTTGTATGTATCAAATAACCGGGAGGCACCTATGGCCGGCATCCTTATTTACACAGCTGCAGGAGATTCAGAAGGAACCATGGGAGGGCTTGTCCGTATGGGTAAAAAGGGTTATTTTGAGCCTGTGATAAAAAAAGCTTTAGACAAAGCAACTTGGTGTTCCACGGATCCTGTTTGTATGGAAATAGGGGAATTCGGAGGCCAGGGGCCGGATAATTGTAACTTAGCCGCGTGTCATAATTGTGCTCTGGTACCTGAGACGGCATGTGAAGAATTTAACCGGTTTCTTGACAGAGCGCTTTTGGTTGGTGATATTAAAAATCCAAATATTGGATATTTTAAAGTTGGGAGAAATTCTTAAATGTCTATACCTGTGATTTCTTTCTTTACTGGTGGTGGATTTTTGGATATTGGTTTTGTACAGGCAGGCTTTAATGTTGTATGGACAAATGAAAACAATGAAGTCTTTGCTGACATGTATGAATATGGCATGTCCACATTGGCTAAAGCACAAAAAAATTTTAAATTCAAAACTGAAGTAAGTGACAGAAGAAATATTGAAGATATTACCTCACAAAAAATAATAAAATCTATTTTTCCTGGTGGACGATCGGCACTTTTTGGAATAATTGGAGGTCCTCCATGTCCTGATTTCAGTAATGGTGGGAAACATAAGGGAGGTAAGGGAGATCATGGGCGGTTATCTAAAACATATATAGACCGTATTTGTGAGATAAAACCTCATTTTTTTGTTTTTGAAAATGTTCCAGGATTAATACGTACGAAAAAGCATAGGAAATTTCTTTTTAAGCTTGAAAAACAATTGGAAAATGCAGGATACAACATTGATATATCAAAATTAAATACTTTGAATCTCGGTCTTGCTCAAGATAGGGAGAGAGTAATCTTAATAGGAATAAAGAAATCAATAGTTAAAAACGTGTTAGGTTATGATTTAACCGAAACAAAAAGGGAATGGTTTATTTGGCCAAGAATAAATAAATACCATAATGCAAAAAGTCGTTTTGTATGGCCGACAATAACCCCGCGTGAAAAAAGTCCAGAATTGCCGGAAAAAATTCCTTCTGAGTTGATGGTATCTCACATGCTCAATAGCAGTACTCCGCCTGATAAATTGCCTAATGGAAACGAAGGTTTTAAACCATATTCAAAAAAATTTCAGACCGTGCATGAAGGCGATACATCAAGAAAATCATTTAAACGGCTTCATCGTTACCGTTATAGTCCTACTGCTTGCTATGGCCACAATGAAGTACATCTTCATCCATGGGAAGACAGAAGATTAACAGTAAGAGAGACAATGAGAATTCAGGGAATACCAGACGAGTATATTTTGCCGGAAGATAAGCCATTGACAGCAAAATTCAAGATGATTTCTAATGGCGTTCCTGTTCCTTTAGCATATCATGTGGCAATAAAGATACGTAAATTCTTAAAAGCATATAACGAATAATTAAAAACTACAATGGATATATGGTCTAAAAAAAAGCGTAGTGAAGTAATGTCCCGTATACGCTCGAAAAATACAAAGCCAGAGATATTTGTACGTTCAATGATCCATAATATGGGATATCGTTTCAGGATTCACCGTCGGGATCTTCCCGGATGTCCGGATTTAGTATTTCCGAAATACAGAAGCATAATATTTGTTCAAGGATGTTTTTGGCATCTCCACAAAGGATGCAGGGACGGAACAATTCCAAAGACTGATCATGAAAAATGGAAGGCAAAACTGGAAAGAAATGTGATGCGGGATAAACAAAACTTTAAAAAATTAAAAGATATGGGATGGAAAGTACTTGTAATCTGGGAATGCGAAGTTGAGAAAAAGATTGATAAAGTAGAAAAAAAAGTCCGGAAATTTTTGACTAATTGAGATTACGCTATCTTAGCTTAGCCGACAAATATATAACATTAAGAGGGAGTAGGGGACGAGGAATTACTTTTCGGATAGATAGAATTAGAAAAATATAAACGTGGTAAATGTTATGCATCCGTGGATTCAACGTTGATATGTCGATTTTCAGTTTTATTCCCCACTTTTTCCGTTGTTAGGTTTTCAGATAGAGAAGTACTGAAGAATCTTGATTCAGTCCTGGAAGAAATATGGAGACAATTATGATTAGTGAACTACCCTGCGGCAGAGACCTCAGGGTGTCTGAAAATTGTATGTTTATGTTCGGTGTCATTTCCGCTTGTCGGAAACCCTTCAACTTGTTCGAGATTACAAAAATGATTCTGGACAAGCCAGAATGACAGAAATATGGAACTGCGGCAGAGACCGCATGGTGTTATATTTATAAAATCTCCCCTGACCCCTCTTTTCCAAAGAGGGGAAGAGAGGAAGTAAAAATTGACCCGCTCGATTGCACGAAGACCCCTAATTTAGAACTCCCTTATCTGTTTCAAATATCCCTCGTAATTTCTCCTGAGCTCTTCCATGCTGTCACCGCCGAATTTTTCAAGAAAGCTGTCGGCAATTACAAGCGCTGTCACGGCTTCGCCGATCACGGATGCTGCCGGCACTGCACAGGTATCGGATCTCTCATATGCTGCCTTGAACTTTTTCTTGGTAGTAATGTCCACTGATGAAAGGGGGGTTCTGAGTGTAGGAATCGGTTTCATCGCAGCCCTGATAATAATCGGCATGCCGTTGCTCATCCCGCCCTCGATACCTCCGGCGTTATTTGTTTTCCTGTAAAATCCACCCGCGTTCGTTATTTGTCCCTTTTTTGTCTGTGGTCTGTAGTCTGTGGACTGTGGACTGTAGTAAATCTCATCCATAACTTCAGAGCCGCTTTTTCCTGCCATTTCAAAACCAAGCCCTACTTCCACTCCTTTTATCGCCTGGATGCCCATTACAGCATATGAAAGCCGGGCTTCAAGCTTCCTGTCCCACTGGCTGTAACTGCCAAGCCCGACGGGAACTCCGGACACAACTACTTCAAATATACCGCCGAGAGTGTCTCCTTTTTCCATCGCACTTTTGATTTTACGAATTATTCTCTCCTCTGCATCTTTATCCGGGCACCGTACCTGAGACGCTTCGGCCTTCCTGGACATTGAATGAAAGGTCTTCAAGTCTGTGGTCTGTGGTCTGTGGTCTGTGGTCTTCAGCCCAGCGCCTCCAATTTCAGTGACATAGCTGATGATTTCAATACCAAACTCCAACAGGAATTTTTTTGTTATTGCGCCAACGGCAACACGTGCGGCAGTCTCTCTTGCACTGGAACGTTCAAGAACATTTCTCAAGTCCCTGTGCCCGTATTTTAAGGCACCGGACAGGTCCGCATGTCCCGGCCTGGGACGGGTGACAGGGTGGAATTTAGAATCTGCAATTTCAGGACTCTTAACTATCAATTCAGAACTCATTACTTCATGCCAATTCGCCCAGTCCCTGTTTTCAATCAGAAGCGATATCGGAGAGCCGAGAGTTTTTCCCCAGCGGACGCCCGAGAGTATCTGGGCGCGATCTGTCTCTATCTTCATCCGGCCGCCCCTGCCATAACCTTTTTGCCGCCTTGAGAGCTCTTTGTCTATGTCCTCTGCTGATAAGGAAAGGTTCGAGGGGAGCCCATCGATGGTACAAACCAGTGCCTTACCATGTGATTCACCTGATGTAAGAAAGCGGAGTTTATTCATATTAACACCTGATAGATGGTTTTCATTTTATCATAATAATAGGAATTCAGAATTCAGGAGACAGGAGTCAGAATGAAAAGATTAAAATTAAATTTTTTTAGGCATATTCCATTCTGGCTTCTGACTTCTGGCTACTGGCTTCTTCAATGGTATCTTAGTGATATTCTCTGAACTATTACGTTTTATCTTCCCATCGGGGTAACGATCCGCGGGGTTATAAATATTAGGAGTTCATTAGTGTTATTAACTTCTTTTTCATACCGGAAGAGTCGCCCTAAAATGGGTATTTTTGAGAAACCGGGTACTTCTTCCTTATTTTTTGCTTTATCATTCTTGAAAATACCGCCTATAACCAGTGTGTCGTAATCTTTTATCAGAACTTGCGTCTTAACCTCTTTAACATCAATGGTAGGCACTCCGAGCACTTGCGCTCCCGCAAGATCGGCCTCGTTTTTCTTTGCATTTATATTCATTACAATGGTCCCTTCCGGAGTTATATGGGGAGTTACAACAAGTTCCAGCACGGCATCCACAAACTGTGTCTGTGTCCCCTCCTGGGAAACCGTCTGATATGGTATCTTTTTGCCTTGCATAATGCTTGCCTGCTGGTTGTCGCTGGTGGTAATCTTCGGGTTAGATATTATCTTGCCGTTTCCGGTGCTTTCCATAGCTGAAAGCTGCATATCCAGTGCAAAGACCTGCGAGGCATTTATGTATCCAAACCCTATTTCACCGCCTTTGCCTATTCCGGCAGCAGAGGGAAGGTTAATCATAAGCGGATTTGTATTAAAATAACCATTTCCTCCGGCAGTGCCGGTGCCACCGATAGTCATCCTCGTGTCAGGCGGTGACCAGAGCATTCCCCATCGTATGCCGAATTCTTCTGCAAAAGTGCTGGTAACCTCAACGATTTTTGCGTCAATACTGACCTGGGGAGTCGGCTGGTCAAGGGCATGAATAAGATTTTCGTAGTCTGCGTGCCTTTTTTCCACATCTTTTATAATTACAGAGCTTGTCCTTTCATCAACACTGATAAAGCCTCGCTTTGTAAGGATCTTGGCATCATCAATCGCTTTCTTTATGTCCTTAACAGCAGCATAATTGATGGCATAAACTCTTGTTACAAGGTCTCCGGACTTTTCCTGGGATTCTTTTGCCCTGGCGATTTCTTCTTCTTCCTTTGCAAGTACGGAAGTCGGGGCCACACGGATAATATTGCCTTCCGTTATTTTTGACAATCCATAATTTCTGAGTATTACATCAAGGGCCTGATCCCACGGCACATTGATAAGCTTCATTGAAAATTTACCCTTAACATCCGGGCTTACAACTATATTGAAGCCGCTTATCTCGGCAATAAGCCTGAATACATGAACAAGTTCAACATCCTGAAAATCAATGGATATCTCTTCTCCCACATATTTTTTTTGTGCAAACGGCTCTTCTGCTGTGTCCACTGTCTCCACTGCTGCGGAAGACATTTCTTCCTCAGCCGGTTTTTCTTCCTCTTTCCCCTCAAAAAAGGCAACCTCTGCTGTCTCTGTTTCTTCAACCTCCGGGTTGTCAAAGGCAAGAATCAGGGAATTGTCTTTGTATATCGGTTCAACATCCGCAGGCACGGTAAGCGCAATCTCAAATCTTGCAACATTCGGCATAATCTCATCCTTCACAGGTGTGATTTCAAGAATACCGGCGCTGTCAACTACTATTTTATCCGTGAAACGGCCGGAATCCGTATTCTGCATATCAACAATGATATGGTAAGGGTCTGTCTGCTTATATAAGGTGTATGTAAAAGGAGCGGTGGTTTTTATCTCTATTTCCGTTGTGCCGTTGACAACATGGACAGCTATATCGGTAATCTCTGAAATTTGTGCCGGCTGCCCCTCTGAGCGGCTGTCAAATAAAGTCAGACTGCAAATTAATAAAACCATAAATAATAAAAAAGGTTTTTTGATTATCATTATTCCACCTCTCCTTTATGGAACTCCAAAATTATTTCTCTCGGTTTTAATTTTCCCATATAGTCTCTGGAATATTCCACTAATAC
Source organism: bacterium BMS3Abin06 (assembly GCA_002897895.1). Lineage (GTDB taxonomy): Bacteria > Nitrospirota > Thermodesulfovibrionia > UBA6902 > UBA6902 > BMS3ABIN06. The sequence continues at coordinate 24,537 of BDSY01000088.1, read as the reverse complement.
TATCCTGTCTCTTGTGATTTCCTTAACCTTGCCTTTATTCAGTCCTATAATATTGCCTTTATTGACTGTAAAAGACCTGTTATCAGGGGTGGTAAGAAGGGCAAAATACTCTCTTCCTTTTTTGGCAATTGCTGCTAATGTGAAGTCGGATATATCATAGCTTTCCAGCGTGCCGACCTTTGCGCCCGCTCCCTTTTTCACCTTTTTCCGGGGAACAATAAGCGGTATGAACGGATCGCGCCTCTCCCTTTGCTGATATATATAACCTTCCTGTACCGGCGTTTCTTCAATTGCCGCCTTGGGAGGTGCCGCAGGCCGCGGTCTGGTTTTGCTTTGCGTTTGCGATGTTGTGGCAGGAGGTGATTGCGGTTTGCTGCTGCAACCATAAAAAGAGAGTATTGTGAGGAAGGCTATGCTCTGAAAAATTATAAAAAATTTCATCGTCCTCTTTTTTCCCGGACCTCTTTGCCACCCTTTTTTCTTGCAGTTCATTTATCTTGTCCCTTGATTTCCGGTTTTATCCCGGGAACTTACAGATGCAAAAGTACGGGCAGTAAAGGCGGCCTTGATAATGCTTCTGCCTTTCTGTCCCCTTTTATCAACACGCAGTACAATATTGGAAATATTAACAAGCCGCGGCAGACGGCTTATATGGCTGAAAAAATCACCGAGTCTGTGGTATTCTGCCAGCACCTCCACCTTTACCGGTATTTCGACATAAAGGCCTGCCGGTTGAGTCTTCCTGGCCTGTGGCTTCCAGAGAAGTATTTTAAGTCCTGATTTAAGGCCTAATTCGGATATCTGTTTCAGAAGCACCGAGACCTCTTTTTCTTCGGGCAGTTGTTCTTTCAGTCTCAAGAGCTTTTTCTTAAGCAAGGCATTTTCTGCAATGAGCGCATCAAGCTTTTTAACTTTTGCTTCACCACTTGCAATTTCTTTATCTAACTGCGATATTTTTTGGCCGAGGTTTTTAATTTCATCGTTCCTGGGTGAAAAAACAAGAAAGAAGAACAATAAAATCAGAATTAAAGAAGGCAGGGCTGCTATGATTATCTGGTAATGAGCAGGAAGAGTTTTTATTTTATTAATATTGATCGCCATATCCGATTATACCTTCACCCTGAAAGTCAACCTGAATTTATATACTGAAAATTTCCCTAACGCAGCCTGTCTTGATTCAACAAGCATGACATTCGTCAGATATTCAGAGCTTTTTAAATTCTGGATATAAGTGACAAGGTCCGGGTTTGTAAATGCAAACCCCTCAATACTGACAATGCCGCCTTTGTCGTTTAAGGTAGTCAGCCATACACCTTTGGGAAGCATCCCGCTAACCTCATCAAGGAGTCTTAACGGTACGATCTGATTCTTTTTTAACTGCTCAATAATCCCGGTTTTCTTTCTGTACTCCTTATTGTCTCTTTCATAATTTTTAACTTCTACGAGCGCTGTCTGTAACTTCTTTAATTTTTGTTCTTTTGTAAATATCTCGGCCTGCATGGCGGAAATCTGTTTATTAAGGTAAAAAGTAACCGCAACCGCTGCTATGATTATTATAACTGCAGCAACAATGCCGTAGATTATGACAGGGGGCAATATTAACGCCTTTTTTTTCCTGGACGGCAGCAGATTGATCCTGATCATTTGTCTCCTACCCTCCTTAAAGCCAGACCTACAGCAACCGATACAAGGGGTGCGGCCTTTTTCAGATACTCCTCATCAAATGTATCCGGTATCTCGATATTCCTGAAAGGCTCGGCAATATCAACATTTATTCCAACCCTGTCCGACAGTGAAGCGGCAAAATCCCCGGTCATGGCTACTCCACCGCTAAGAATAATTTCATCAATATTTTCATAATTCGTGGTGTCCCTGAAGTAATCAAATGAACGGGAGATTTCCGTGAAAATGTCCTCAAAAGCAGAATTCAGGACTGCCTTCACGTCTTCCCCTGAAATTCCCTCAACGGTCTCTTCGTGTTTTAATTTTTCGGCATTTGAATATGAAACAGTAAACTCTCTTTGCAATGCTTCGGTAAGCAGATTGCCGCCAACCGAGCTGTCTCTTGTAAAAACCGATATCCCGCCTTTCAGGATGTTAATATTAATCATGCTGGCGCCTATGTTGACAAGTGCAACATTCTCAGCTTCTCTGATCTCGTAATTAAGCTCATACATATTTTCAAGTGCAAAGGCATCCACATCTACTATTACGGGATTAAGCCCTGCTTCTCTGGCAACGGATACATATTCATTTATTTTATCTTTTTTAACAGCCACAATAATGACATCCATCATTTTCTCTTCTTCCGCAGGCCCGAGTATCTGGAAATCAAGATTTACATCTTCAATGTCAAAAGGGATATATTGCTCTGCCTCAAATCTTATCTGTTCGTCCAGCTCATCCTCGGTCATTTGAGGCAATGAGACCCTCTTTATAATTACGGATGAATGCCCGGAAACAGAGAGTGTAACATCCTTTGCCTTAATATTAGTATTTGAAATGAGTTGTTTTATTTCTTCGATAACACGCGTGGAATCAAGAATTGAACCATCGACTATCAGTTCAGGCTGGAGAGTGGCAATGCCTAATCGTTCCAGTATATAGCCGTTCTTGGCATCTCTGAGCTGAATGGCCTTTATGTGCTTGGAACCAATGTCCAGTCCGACTATGTCTTTTTTGCCGAATATCATCAGTATTTAAATTATCCCCTGCTCAGCATATAAAAAAAGAGACTATTGTGCGAGCCTTATCAAGCTTCAAAACAGTCTCAAATCTTAATCTCTTCACCCCGACAAAGTTCCTTTTTCGCAAGATATTTTTATTAATGCACTTTACAAACCCGGCTGCTTTTTGTTTAATGGTTTATTTATCGGCAAGACTTAATAAATCCTTTAGTTCATATTTCCGATTCTCTTTATTTACTCCTGAAACCCCTTTTATCAGCAAGCGGTTTTACTCCCCGATTATAGTTATGTAAGCGTCACTACTCAGGTGCAAAGGCTTACAGCAATACAGGAAAAGTTTTTCATCTTTTTTTCACTTTGTGCCTTTGCCACTATGCGCCTATGCGCCTTCCTTAATAGTTATATGTAAGCTATTTTACATCTTTCAGAAATAAAATCAAATAAGTATCTGTTCTGCCGGGGAAACCTGAAGGCCCGGATCAAACCGATTGACGGTTTTTGATGTTATTATTCAATTGCCGGTTATTATTTCTTCCAGAAAATCGGCATGAAGAGTAATATAACCGTATAGATTTCAAGCCTGCCTATCAACATACATAAGATAAGTATCCACTTCCCCGCTGCCGGAATTGATGAGTAATTTTCTGCAGGCCCTGCAGCCCCCAGCGCAGGGCCGACATTAGACATGGCCGAAATGACAGTGCTGGCAGAAGTAATAATATCCATGCCAAGCGCTGTCATACACAATGTTGCAATGACTGATATTAAAATGAAAAGAAAAAGGAAGCCCCATATCCCGCCCAGCGTTTCTTTCGGCACGTTTTTCTCATCAAGCCTCAGGGCTGTCAGTGCCCGGGGATGGATCAGGTGATAGAGTTCACGATATGCCTGCTTGAACATTAACAGAATTCTCACCTGTTTCATCCCTCCGCCTGTTGAGCCGACCATGCCGCCGAAAAACATCAGACAAAGAAGAAGCATCTGTGACAGCACGGGCCATACTTCATAATCGGAAGTTGCAAATCCGGTTGTTGTTATTATTGAAACAACCTGAAAGGCGCCGTAACGCAAGGCATCCGGTATTGAAGAATCTCCGGCCTGAAATATGTTGAAGGTAACAATTACTATTGCGCCTGAAATAACCGAGCAGTAAAATTTAAACTCACTGCTTTTTGCAAATCGTGACAGATTGCCTCTCAGAGCATAAAAATGCAGGGAAAAATTAATACCGGCCAGAAACATGAAAACAGTAATAATGAGATCAATATAGCTGCTTTGAAAATACGCTATGCTCTCACTCTTAGTTGAAAACCCGCCTGTAGCCATTGTAGTAAATGCATGGCATACGGCATCAAATAAATCCATGCCTGCAATTAGCAGGAGCAGCGCCAATACAGCGGTGAGACCTGCATATATATACCACAGGGATTTTGCCATGTCAATAATCCTGGGCCTTAATTTCTCAACTCCTATTTCAGGCACTTCCGCCTTAAATAACTGCATTCCCCCTGCACCTAACATTGGGAGGATTGCAAGAGAGAAAACAATTATTCCCATCCCCCCCATCCATTGTGTAAGACTTCGCCACAGCAGAATGCCTTTAGGAAGTCCGTCGAGATTGCTCAGAATTGAGGCGCCGGTTGTTGTAAAGCCTGCCATGGATTCAAAATATGCGTCTGTAAAGGACGGGGCAATACCTGATAAAAAATACGGGAAAGAGCCGAATAAAGACATTGTAAGCCAGCTTATCGTTACAACGGCAAAACCGTCCCTGTGCTTTAATTCTATCTTCTTCCGGCTCTTGGTAAGAAAATACAGAATGAGCCCTGCAAGAAATGTTATTAAAAAAGTCATCCCCAATACCGGTAAGTCCCCGCCTTTGAGCAGAAATGAGGTTAAGAGAGGCACGAGCATGAACATTGAGGAAAATAACAGAACGACTCCGACGAGATTAAAGACAAGGGCGGGATTCATCTAAGAAGTTTTTCTACCTGTTTAATTGACTCCCGGAGAGTGAATATAATCAATTTGTCATTGCTGACAATTTTATCATCACCGGAAGGGATTATGACGTTGTTATCTCTTATAATTGCACCTATCAGGGTTTTTTGGGGCAGCTCGACTTCCCGCAAGGTTTTTCCGGTGAGTATTGAACCCTCTGTTGCCTCAGCCTCCATTATCTCGGCCTTTCCTTCGGCTACAGTAGTAAGAGAGAGGATATTTCCGCTCCTGACGTATTTCAATATAGTCCCTGCAGTAATAAGCCGAGGGCTCAAAACCGCTTCAATACCGAGATTATTGGCAAGTGGCAGGTAACCTGTTTTGTTTATTATTGTAATAACCTTTTTTACGCCGAGACTTTTAGCGAGTAATGATGCCATTATATTAAGTTCATCATTATTCGATATAGCGGCAAACACATCCATATCATTAATATTTTCCTCTTCAAGCAATTTCTGGTCTGAGCCGTCTCCATGAAGTATAACGCTTTTTTTCAGAGACTTAAGCAAAAACTTGCACCGCTCAACATCTTTTTCTATGACCTTTACACTGAGATTTTTTTCCTCCATTGTCTTTGCCACATAAAAACCGACCCTTCCGCCGCCTAATATCATAATCCTTTTAACAGGCATTGCAACACCGCCGATGCTGCTGCAAACCGCATCAATATTTTCTCTTTTTACCGGAAGATAAATTATATCGTTTTTCTTGAGCGTGTCATTGCCGGCAGGGATTATAATCTTATCTCCACGCTGAATCGCCCCGATCAGTATCTTCGGCTTTGTAAGGTTGAGGTCTTTAAATACCTTGCCGAGGAGTTTTGAATCAGGAGGTATCCTGAAGCCGATGACCTTTGCTTTTCCGTCTTCAAAATCTTCGACGTCAGCTGCAAAAGGCACTTCAATTAATCGAATGACAGCCCTTGCTGCTTCTATTTCAGGACTTATGGCAGGATTTATTCCGAGACTCTGCAAAAGAACATCATTTGAAAAATACTCAAGATTCCTGATTCTTGCCACATTTCTCGGTATCTGGAACATTACCTTGGCAACGAGACAGGCAATCATATTCGTCTCATCCATATCAGTAACAGCAAGGAGAATATCCGCTTCATCAGCGCCCGCATCTTTAAGTATTGAAGGAGAACCGCCTTCGCCTTCCAGTAGGGCAACGTCAAGTTTGTCGGATATCCTTTTGAGCTTTCCTTTGTTTTTATCAACGACTACTACATCAATATTTTCGGCAGAAAGAAATTTGGCTAATTGAAAGCCGACCTCTCCGGCTCCTACTATAATGGCCCGCATAGGCAATTATATCACACAGCAACCATGAAATTGGAAATGAAAAAGGCAGGCCGGTCTAAATTATATTTGATTTGATAATTCAGTTTCTTTAATATAGGATGGTATTGATTATTGCCGTAATAAGTTCCTGAAGCTATCAGTCTATGGCCCCCAGGATGGCTGACGGGGGTTAATGACTGATTTCAGCGGGCGATTAGCTCAGGGGAAGAGCGCTGCCTTCACACGGCAGAGGTCGCTGGTTCGAAACCAGCATCGCCTACCATTTAATATCAAAATAATTCCTCGAAGCTCTGCTCAGGGGTAGTTTTAAAGGATTTTTATAAATCATAAAAAAAACCTTGCCTATGGCAAATAATATGATATATAATAACTCACTCTCCTTCCCGGGAAAGTTACCAACAGCTTATAAACATATGTTAATAACTATATTTGCCATCTCATAAAGGCTGTAATATCAAGTAGTTGGGGAACCATGAACATCGAAGAAGCGTGGACAAAAGCCATTGAAGCCATAGGAGTCAAAGTCGGCAGTCAAGCCTTTGATCTATGGTTCAGTCCTTTGAAATTCGTGCAGCTTCAGGACCGGCAGGTTGTTCTTGAGGTTCCGAATAAATTTTTCAAGGAATGGATTGAAGACCACTATCCCGGAATCATTTCCGAAGCTATCGAAAAATTCCTGAATAGCGAGGTTTCGGTCAAGTTCAGGGTATTTGAGAAAAAGGAAGCCCCTGCTATCAAAAAGATAGAGACAAGGCAAGAAAACAGGCGGGCAAAACTGGCAAGCCGGGGCATTTTTCTGAACCCTAAATTTTCTTTTGATACCTTTGTGGTTGGTGCAAGCAACCAGTTTGCCCATGCGGCTTCGCGCGCGGTTGCCGATGCGCCCGGCAAGGCATACAATCCGCTCTTTATCTATGGCGGGGTCGGCCTCGGCAAGACACATCTTATGAATGCAATAGGCAATAAGATAATTGACCGGCAAAATAATGTTAAGATGCTGTATGCGCCGGCCGAGCAGTTCACCAATGAATTTGTATATTCCATGAGAAATGACAGGATGGATGCGTTCAAGTCAAAATACAGGAATCTTGATGTGCTTATTATAGATGATATTCAGTTCATTGCAGGTAAAAGCGGTACCCAGGAGGAGCTGTTCCATACATTTAACGCCCTTTATGACACGCATAAACAGATTGTCTTTTCAAGCGACAGGCCGCCGAAAGATATTTCCCCGATTACCGAAAGGCTCAGGTCAAGGTTCGGCATGGGACTTATTGCAGACATCCAGATTCCGGATGTCGAGACAAAGATGGCGATTCTGGGCAAGAAGTCCGAGATTGAGGGCATAGATCTCCCTGAAGATGTCAGTTTTTTTCTGGCAAGCAAGGTAAAATCAAACATCAGGGATCTTGAGGCATGTATGATAAGGCTCGGCGCTCATGCATCCCTTACAGGAAAACAGATAACCATTGAGATGGCCAAAAATGTTCTCAAAGACCTGATCCAGGACGAGGAAAAGGCCCTGACAGTTGATTATATCCAGAAAACGGTATGCGAATACTACGGGTTGAAAGTACAGGACATCAAGGCCAGGAAGAGGACGAGAGATATTGCCTTTCCAAGGCAGGTTGCCATGTACCTGAGCAAGCTTCTAACTGATTCTTCATTGAGCGAAATAGGGAAAAACTTCGGCGGAAAAGACCATTCCACAGTCATTCATGCCTGCAAGCTGATAGAGAAGCGCAGAAAAGATGACGAGGATTTTGATAAAAAAATTGATTACTTAGTAAAGAAAATAAGGAATTATTGATCATACCTTACTTAAAACAAAGAAGGTATCATTCCACACACAACATACCGGACAGGTTTAATCAACATTAAACCGGGAGGACAAAATGAAGCTCAAGATACAAAAGGAAGCGATACAAAATGCATTGCAGGGCATCCAGGGAATTGTTGACAAAAAGACTACCATGCCTATTCTCAGCCATTTCTTGCTGAAGGCCGGCAAAACCGCATCTTTGATGGCAACCGACCTTGATATTGCATTGAAAGGCCCTCTTGATGCCGAGATTCTGGAAGAAGGCGGTCTCTGCATTCCTGCGAAAAAACTCTTTGAGATAGCCAGGGAAGTAGAGGGAGAGATATTGCTTGAAGCACAGGAAAACAACTGGATCAAGGTCACCTCAGGGAAAAGCACCTTCAAATTAATGGGGCTTCCTGAAGAGGATTTTCCCGCCCTGCCTGAAGTCACTAAATCCGAGGAGCTCACTATCAAGGCCGGGACACTCAAAGACATGATTGAAAAGACAATATATGCAACAGGGGAAAGCGATACAAGATACACGCTCAATGGCCTTCTGATGCACTTTATTCCGAAGAAAAAAGAGATTGAATTTAAAGTCATAGGCACTGACGGACACAGGCTTTCAGCCATTACAGTAAATATTGAAGGGACAGTCACTGAAGAGAAAAAACTGATATTGCCTAAAAAGGCGGCAATGGAGCTGAAAAAACTCATTGAAGGAAGTTCGGACAATATAACCATTTATATAGACAAGAATCATATATTTTTCAGTACGGATGATGTGGTTCTGACCTCGAGGCTTATAGAAGGGACATATCCGAACTATGAACAGGTAATTCCGAAGAACAATGAAAAGAAGGTTGTCGTTGAGAAGATTGCTTTCCTGAAGGCGCTGAGAAGAACCTCGATAATGAGCAGGGAGAAGACAAATGCTGTGAGACTTGACCTGGAAGCCGGAAAGATAACGCTGATTTCCATGAACCCTGATATAGGAGAGGCAAGAGAAGAAATCGCTGCTGAGTACAAAGATGAGCCGATGACGGTCGGCTATAACGCCCGCTATTTAATGGATATACTCCAGGCAATGGAAGGGGAAACGGTCACTATGGAGCTTCAGGAGCCGTTGAGTCCGACACTTTTGCTGTCCCCTGACAGCAAAGGCTATATATGTGTTGCCATGCCGATGAGGACATAAGCGGGTAAATGCAAATTGTAAATTAAAAATTGTAAAATAAGGGGTTGATGATATTCTGGATTTTGCATTTACAGTTTGCTTTTTCAGGTTTCAATTCAGGTCAAAATCTCATCGGATAATGAGCAGAGATAAAGAAAGGAAGTAAATGGCAGAAAACGTAAAAGATATGAATTCAAGTGACTACGGCGCAGGAGATATAAAGGTACTCAAAGGTCTTGAAGGCGTCAGGAAAAGACCCTCGATGTACATAGGAAATACAAGCTTTGAAGGGCTGCATCACCTTGTTTATGAAGTGGTGGACAACAGTGTTGATGAAGCGCTTGCAGGTTTTTGCAGTAAAGTAGAGGTCATCATTCACACGGAAGACAGCATAACCGTTATCGATAACGGGAGGGGCATTCCCACAGGACCACATCCGGGTGATCCCAAAAACAGGACTGCCGCGGAAATAGCCATGACCGAACTCCACGCAGGGGGGAAGTTCGAGAGTAAGGCATACAAGATATCCGGGGGGCTTCACGGAGTCGGCGTCTCGGTGGTTAATGCACTGTCCGAATGGCTTGACCTTGAGATAAAGCAGAACGGGCTTGTCTGGCAGCAGCATTATGAAAGAGGAATCCCGACAGGACCGCTCACCAATGTGGGGAGGACCAACAGGAGGGGAACAAAGATAACTTTCAAGCCCGACAGTGAGGTCTTCGACACAGTTGAGTTTAATTATGATACGCTGGCTCACAGGCTCAGGGAGCTCGCCTTTTTAAACAAGGGGCTCGGCATTACAGTCGCTGATGAAAAGACCGGCAAAAAACAGACATTCCTGTACGAGGGAGGAATACTCTCTTTTGTTGAACATCTGAATAAAAACAAAACGACACTGCATCCGAAACCGATTTATATATCAGGGGAAAGAGACGGCATCGCAGTGGAAGTGGCCATGCAGTATAACGACAGTTACTCTGAAACAATCCTTTCCTTTGCAAATAATATCAATACAAGGGAAGGCGGAAGCCATCTTGCCGGATTTAAGGCAGCGCTGACAAGAACGGCCAACAGCTATGCGATATCCTCCGGACTGCTGAAAAGCCCCAAGGATTCAGTCTCAGGCGACGACATCAGGGAAGGGCTGACAGCAGTGATAAGTGTAAAACTTCCGAATCCTCAGTTTGAAGGACAGACAAAGACCAAACTCGGCAACAGCGAAGTAAAAGGTCTGGTTGAATCCGTTGTTAATGAAGCCCTCGGGTATTATTTTGAACAGAACCCATCGGTGGTTAAAAAAATCATTGAAAAGGCCATACAGGCATCGAGGGCAAGAGAAGCCGCAAGAAAGGCGAGGGAGCTGACAAGGAGAAAGGGCGCGCTTGAAGACAGCGGCCTTCCGGGCAAGCTGGCGGATTGCGCTGAAAAAGACCCGCAGCTTAGCGAGATATTTATTGTGGAAGGCGACTCCGCAGGAGGTTCGGCTAAACAGGGCAGGGACAGGCATACCCAGGCGATATTGCCGTTGAAAGGAAAGATACTGAATGTTGAAAAGGCGCGCTTTGACAAAATGCTCGGTTCTGATGAGATAAGGATAATGATAACCGCACTCGGCACGGGCATTGGAGCGGAAGATTTCGATATTGCCAAGGCACGCTATCATAAGATAGTAATCATGACCGATGCCGATGTAGACGGCGCGCATATCCGGACTCTTTTGCTCACATTCTTTTTCAGGCAGATGCCGCAGGTTATAGAAAACGGATATCTATATATCGCGCAACCGCCACTTTTCAAGGTAAAGAAAGGCAGAGCGGAACGGTATATCCAGAGTGAAGGCATGCTTGAAAATATGCTTTTTGAGCTTGTAGTAGATGAGATGGAAATTCGCAACGGCAGTGTTCTGGCCGGCAAGGCAATTATTCCGTATATCAAAAACCTCTCGAAATTCGAAAGGCTTCTGGAGTGGTTTAACAAAAGGAAAAAAGATACCGCTGTAATCAAGACCCTTCTGCATTACGATTTAAGCAAAGACCTCCTGAAAAACAAAGAAGACGTCAATGCCCTGGTTAAAAAACTGAAGGAAGCATTTCCCGATTTATCCGAAGAACTCCGGGAAGATGAAGAACATCAATCATACAGGATCGAGTTAAAGAGGGACGGCCTTAAACTGACCGTTGATGATGAATTCCTGACATCCCCCGACTTCAGAGAGCTGAAAAATCTCTTCTCCGAGCTCAGGGGCCTCGGACACCCGCCTTATAAAGTTAAATACAACAAAGATATCCACGAGTTCGGAAGTTCCAGAGAATTGTTTGACTACATACTGTCCGTAGCAAAAAAAGGAATCAGTATACAGAGATACAAAGGACTCGGCGAGATGAACCCCCATCAGTTATGGGAGACAACCATGGACCCTGAAAAGAGGACGCTCCTTCAGGTCAGCGTTGAAGACTCCATAAAAGCAGAGGAGATTTTCAGCACGCTGATGGGCGACAACGTAGAGCCCAGAAAAGAATTCATAGCAAAACACGCGCTTGAGGTCAGGAATCTGGATATATAGAGTCCGGCCACCTGACTGATATTTTTAAAATTAAAGGAGCTTTTAAATCATGTCCGGACATTCAAAATGGGCAGGCATCAAGCACAAAAAAGCTATAGTCGATGCAAAAAGGGGCAAAGTTTTTACAAAAATTTCTAAGGAAATAAGCGTGGCTGCGAGAATTGGAGGCGGCGCTATTGAGATGAACCCGAGGCTGAGGCTTGCCGTTGAAAAAGCAAAGGAGGCAAATATGCCTTCTGATAATGTTAAGCGGGCCATACAGAAGGGAACAGGGGAACTCCCCGGCTCAACTTATGAAGAATCAATATATGAAGGTTACGGCCCGGGCGGGGTGGCCCTGCTGCTTGAAATCCTTACTGACAATAAAAACAGGACCGTCGGAGAGATCAGGCATATCCTCTCCAAACATAACGGTAACCTCGGTGAAGCAGGGTGCGTTGCCTGGATGTTTGACAAAAAAGGCTACATCCTTGTCAACAAAAAGGCGACTGATGAGGATACGTTGATGTCTCTTGCCTTAGATGCAGGAGCTGAGGATTTTAAAAACGAACCTGATGAAGAAAATTATGAGATAATAACCGCCCCGGAGGATTTCAATAAAGTCAAAGAATTCCTTGAACAAAACAACATTCCTTTGAACCTTGCCGAGATAACAATGATCCCTCAAAATTACGTAAAACTCGAATCCAAAGACGCTGAGAAAATGCTGAAGCTCATGTATGCGCTCGAAGAGCATGATGACGTACAGAATGTCTATGCGAACTTTGATATTCCTGATGAGGTAATGGCAAAGACGGAGTAAAGACCCTCTGTCCGTGATTGAAACAAAATGCGTATAATCGGTATAGACCCCGGAACCATCTGCTGCGGCTACGGAATCCTGGAAACAGGCGTCAGGCGTTCAGAACTTACATACATTACAGCAGGCGATATCAGGCTGAATAAAAAGGCCCCCCTTTCAGAGCGGTTAAGAATAGTTTACGACTCTCTTACCGCAGTCATTAATGAAAATAATCCATCCCATCTCTGCCTGGAAAAAATCTTCTACCATAAAAGCATCCGTTCCGCCCTGGCGCTTGGTTCGGTTCGGGGGGTTGCCCTGCTGCTGGCCGCTCAAACCGGCATCCCGGTTTTTGAATACAATTCAACCGAATTAAAAATGGCGCTTACAGGCTACGGAAGGGCTGAAAAACGACAGGTACAGGAAATGGTGAAAATACTCCTGAATCTTAAGTCTTCAACACTGGGCGTAGACAGCACAGACGCACTTGCCTTGTGCATCTGTCACATAAATTCATCATTTAAGTTAAAATAGTATCTGTCAAAAGCGATTAATAACCGTGAACCGTAAACTGACAACTGTGAACGGTTACATTTGTTTTATGTCTGAAATAATATAATCATGATAGCATCTCTCAATGGCACAGTGTTAAGCAAAAAACCCGAAGGCGTTGTAATAGACGTAGGCGGTATCGGCTATCATGTGTCTATCCCGCTGTGCAGCCTGAGTGATATTCCTGAACCGGGCGAAAATGTTTTCCTGAATATTTATACGCATGTCAGGGAAGATGCCCTGCAGCTCTTCGGGTTTCTTTCAGATGAAGAGCGGAAAGTTTTTACAACCCTTATTGGAATCAGCGGCATAGGGCCCAGGCTCGCTCTTGCAATCCTCTCCGGAATGCCAGTGAACAGATTTATTGAAACAGTCAATAATGAAGATGTTTCACTGCTTACCACTATACCCGGCCTGGGCAAAAAAACAGCCGGAAGACTCATACTCGAACTTAAAGGAAAACTCCCTTCAATGGGCGCCGGTGATGCGCTCTCTCCAAAAGAGAATTCCAATGCGGGTGACGCAATATCCGCCCTGATAAACCTCGGCTATAAAAAACCGTTTTCTGAAGAGGCTGTGGACAGAGCCATGAAAAACGGGGCGGATGCCATTGAGGACATAATAAAGGAAGCATTAAAGTCCCTGACCGGAAGCAAATAAACTATGGAAGATATTCCTGAGAGATCCGCCGCTCCTGAAGCCAATGCAGAAGACATCAATTTCGAACTGAGCGTCCGCCCAAAGACCTTTGAGGAATTTGTCGGCCAGGAGAGGCTCAAGGATAATCTGAAAATCTTCATCCAGGCAGCCAGACAGAGAGGCGAGTCTCTTGACCATGTCCTGTTCTGCGGCCCTCCGGGTCTTGGGAAAACAACGCTCGCCCATATTATTTCCGCCGAACTCGGAGCGGAAATAAAGGTGACCTCAGGCCCTGTGCTTGAGAGGCCGGGCGACCTGGCGGCCATACTCACGAATCTCGGTGAAAAGGATATACTCTTCATTGATGAAATCCACAGGCTTCCAAGGATTGCCGAAGAGATACTCTACCCTGCCATGGAGGATTACCAGCTTGACATTATTATAGGACAGGGGCCCGGCGCCAGATCGCTCAAGTTAAATCTGCCCAGGTTCACTCTTATCGGCGCCACAACAAGAACCGGCCTTTTGACGTCCCCGCTGAGAGACCGTTTCGGGATAATCAACAGACTGGATTTTTACAGGCCCATAGACCTTGAAACGATACTTCTTCGGTCAGCAAAAATCTTAAACTCCGAGATTAAAGAAGAAGCCGCTGTCGAGATTGCCGGGCGGTCGCGGGGCACCCCGAGGATAGCCAACCGGCTGCTCAGACGCACAAGAGACTTTGCCCAGGTAAAAAGCAACGGAGTCATAGAAATAAACATAACAATGGAGGCGCTGCAGGCAATGGATGTTGATAAAATGGGTTTTGATGAAATGGATAAAAAGCTTTTGCTTACCATAATTGAAAAATACGGCGGCGGCCCGGTAGGACTCGAAACTCTGGCGTCTTCAATCCGGGAAGAAAAGGATTCAATTGAGGATGTTTATGAACCATACCTTTTGCAGGAAGGTTTTATTGAAAGGACACCAAGGGGCCGGATAGCCACGAAACTTGCTTACGAACACTTTGGGATTAAAAAAACAGATGGGTTATTCAGATAGGCACAAAGGGGCAAAGGCACAGAGGCACAAAGTTTTTTTCTCCGTCCTGTGGTGACTTGTAAAAATGAAAATCCTGTTACATATATGCTGCAGCAACTGCGCCCTTTATCCTGTCAAAATAATACAATCGGAAGAACATGATTTTACGGGCTTCTGGTTCAATCCGAATATTCACCCTTTTGAAGAATATGATTCAAGGCTTTCTTCATTAAAAAGATTATCGAACAAGTGGAAGTTTGACGTAATCTATATGGAGGAATATAGCCCGGAAGAATATTTCAGGATGTTTAATTCGTCATATCTCCATGTGTCCCCCCTTGATAAGGGGGGATTTAGGGGGGTGCCACCCGACCGGTGTAAATCATGTTACCGGCTCCGTCTTGAGAAAACCGCCGAACAGGCGCAGCAGCAGGGCTTTGATGCATTTTCAACAACATTATTAATAAGCCCTTATCAGGACTTTGAACAAATTTCAACTACAGGCAAAGAGCTTGCAGAAAAATATAATCTCCTTTTCCATCTCAAAGATTACAGGCCGCATTTCAGGGATGCCATGGCTCTGTCAAAAGAGCTTGGACTTTACAGGCAGAAATACTGCGGATGTATTTTTAGCAGGGAGGAGAGAAACAGGAAAAAAGTGCGATGAATGAGCAGATATTTTTCTTTATTTTTTTTATGTCCATAATAGTCTATTCTCTTTTATCGGAACTGAAATAATCCCCTAAAATGTCCCTGCTGTGTTCGTCGTCATGACAATATACACAAAGATTTTCCCAATTTGATCCGTCGGGAGGATTATTCCTGCGATTTCCGTCCTTATGGTGAACAGTCAGAAGATGCTGATTATTGAGATCAAACTCCCGCCCGCATTTAGCACAGATGAGTCCGTGGATTTTGAGGGATTGTTTCCGGTAATCGCCGGACAAGGAACCGCCCTGCTTCAGTTCTTTCACAATATCTGTAACAGATCTGGTATCGCTTTTCTTTTTTTCGACTTTAAAAGGCCGTCTCTTTCTCATGCAGATATCGCCTCGTTATATTATCGGGCTCTCTTTAATATTATCTGAGCCTGATCGAAAATACCACATTCGGTGATTACAGCGTTTGCCATTATGGATACCCGCAGCAGTAAAGTATTATATATCCTTCGGGTTTTATGTTTTGAATTAAAAAAAGGATTCAAGTGTTCAGGGCAAAATGCAGCCTTATCGGAGAATGTCACGACTCTTCTCTTTATTTATACTCAGCGACTAAGTACCCAATATCCGGTTTCCAGGTATTTCCCGGGCTATTCCAATATTTCAAGAACATATCGCTTGCCGAGTTTGGTGCCGGCAGCACTCAGTATTGTTCTCATTGCCCGCGCTGTATTTCCCTGCTTTCCGATAACCTTACCAATATCACTTTTAGCAACACGCAATTCAAAAACTGCAGTTCTTTCTCCGTCTACCACGGCAACTGAAACCTCCTCCGGTCTATCTACCAGAGCCTTCGCCATTTGTTCAATTAGTGATTTCATGTCCACCTCCATTTGAATCCGGGTTGTTTTTTACAGCCCCGATATGTTCAAAAGTTTTTTTCACAGCAGATACTGGTTGTGCTCTCAACCTGATTAATAATAGCCTTGCTGGATTTCTACTATTAATTCTTTTTATCGTTATTGCCCCTGTTAACTTTTTTACGAACCGGTTTCTTTAAACAGGCCTGGCAAATCATTGATCCTTTTGCATCATAGCACCCGTCTTCATCAATCGTTTTTTCTAAATCTTCGCAATATATTTTTATTTTTTTCATATAAATGTATTGTAGGTCGCCTGCGATTTAATAGCAAGGTAAATCAGTCATCGGGTTTCTGTAATTATAACCGATTTTTTGAGGCGGCAAAAATTTAACCGCATTGATATGAAATTGGAATTAATCAGGCTGAAAAGTAAAAATGTATAAAGGAACCCTCTCAGGAGAGCAAGGGCCGGGAACAAGCAGTCTTTAATCTGTAATTATTTTCCTGTCTATCCCGTATTTTTTCAATTTATGTCTGAATGACCGGAACGTCAGATTAAGTAGTTTTGCGGCCTCTGTCTTAACACCGTTTGTCTTTTCGAGCGCTTTAAGCAGATATGCCTTTTCCGTATATTCCATCAGCTGTTCAATATCCATGCCGCCCGAGGGCACAACAACTTTTTCTGTTTTTGAAACCGAGCTTATCTCTTCAGGAAGGTGTTTGGCATCAATAACTTCATCGTCACACAGCAGGACAACTCTTTCAATAATATTTTCAAGCTCTCTTACATTGCCTTTCCACTGATAATTTTTAAAAAGTTCAATTGCCTCCCGGGA
Source organism: bacterium BMS3Abin06 (assembly GCA_002897895.1). Classification (GTDB taxonomy): domain Bacteria; phylum Nitrospirota; class Thermodesulfovibrionia; order UBA6902; family UBA6902; genus BMS3ABIN06. The sequence continues at coordinate 7,648 of BDSY01000088.1, read as the reverse complement.
AAATTGCTTACTGTCACCGGCAAACTTCTTTAAGAAATAATCAACTAAGAGCGGAATATCATCCCTGCGCTCCCTCAGCGGAGGGATTTTTACAGATAATACATTAATCCTGAAATAGAGGTCTTCTCTGAATAATCTTTTTTCAATGAGATCCTCCAGGTTCCTGTTTGTGGCAGAGATTGTTCTTACATCAACCTTTATATCTGTCACCCCTCCGACCCTGCGGAAAGTTCCCCCTTCAATAACCCGGAGAAGCTTTGCCTGTAAATTTAAAGGCATTTCTCCTATCTCGTCCAGGAAAAGCGTACCGTCATTTGCAAGTTCAAACAGGCCCTGCTTATTTGACGCTGCCCCTGTAAATGCCCCTTTCATATATCCGAAGAGTTCGGACTCCAGCAGTCCTTCCGGAATTGCCGCGCAGTTAATGGCGACAAAGTGATTGTCTTTTCTCGGGCTGAGACTGTGAATGGCCTTGGCAACAAGTTCTTTGCCTGTGCCGCTTTCGCCTGTAATAAGCACGCTGGCGCTGCTCTCAGCGGTTTTGGATATTACTGAAAACAATGCCTGCATAGAGGAACTCCTGCCGACAATATTTTCAAGGGAAGGGGGTTTTAATTGCTTCTTTAAGATTGAAACGTCTTTCTGGAGCTTTTGTTTTTCAAGGGCGTTTTTTACAACCAGCCTGATATCATCCATCTTAAACGGTTTTTGAATATAATCATATGCCCCGAGCTTCATTGCCTCCACTGCCGATTCAGTAGTGCCGAAAGCCGTGACTATTACAACGGTCGTTTCAGGCGTAGTCTGTTTTACAGTTCTCAGGAGCTCCAGTCCGCTGACTCCGGGCATCTTCATGTCTGTTATAATAAGGTCGAATATATCCTTTTTTACGGCTTCTATAGCTTTCCCCCCGTTTTCAGCAGCAGAAACGCTGTACCCTTCGCTCGTGAGGAAGATTTCAAGTATCTCCCTCATGCTTTTTTCATCGTCAACGACCAGGATTTTACCTTTTGTTTTTTTCATGGTGTTTCACAATATGCATGCCCTGCACCATTCAGCGGTAATATCACCCTGAATGTCGTACCCTTTCCGATGCCCCCGGACTCAACCATGATTTCCCCCCCGTGCTCTTCCGTAATTTTCCGGGCAATGGAAAGGCCAAGGCCTGTCCCTTTTTCTTTTGTTGTGAAAAAAGGGTAAAAAATCCTGTCTATATCGTCTTTACTTATTCCAGTGCCACTGTCCCTGAAAGTAATTTCCACGTTATTGGTGCTATCATTTTTCCCGGTGAAAATCTCGATATTCCCGCCGCCGGAAACAGCATTTAAGGCATTTAAGCCAAGGTTCCAGAAGACCTGCTGCATCTGTTTAGAATCACCTGTAATGATTATGCCGCCGTTTAAATTCGCTGATATTGTAACATCTTTTTCATCAGTTTCCGAACTGCGCAAAAGCGTGATGACATTTTTCAGTGACTCATTCAGATCAAACGGTTTTTTGTTCAGTTCCTGCGGCCTTGCATAGAGCAGGAAATCGGTAATAATGCCGTTGAGCCTGTCCATCTCGGACAGCGCTATTTTCATCAGATGGTCGGCATGCCGGCCTGATACCTTTTTTTCGAGCAGCATTTCAACGGATGCCTTTAGAGATGCAAGCGGATTTCTCAGTTCATGAGCAATGGATGCAGATAGCTCTCCGATAAACGCCCATTTCTCCTTTCTCTTTACTTCTGCCTCCATGGCCTTCAATTCCGTCAAATCCTGGAAAACTCCAATCAGTCCTATGGGCTTTCCTGAGCCGTCTTTGAGCTTTGACAGCCTCATGCCGACAGGGAATGTCTCATTGCCGCGCTGCAGCTCGCCCTCTCCCCTTTCCAGCGGCTCATGAAACTTGATGAGAAAAGGGAATATATCTTCGAGTGTTTTCCCTGCTACATCAGTGTGGCTGAGTTTCGTTATCTCCTGTGCAGCGGTGTTAAACGAAATGATTCTTCTGTTCAGATCTGTTGTAAATATCCCGCTCGGCATACTTTCAATAACATACTTGCTGAATGCCTTCAGATCGCTTAATACTGTCTCTCTTTCTTTAAGACTCTCTGTTGCCCTGTGTAACTTCTCTGAGAGATATCCGCTGAGATAGCCGACAAGATAAAAAGCGGTGATATGGGCGAATATGTTGTAAAAGTAATCTTTCTCCGTAGAAATGATGGCAGCGGAAGATTCAATTATACTGTAAAACTGGAGGTCTAAAAGAAGCCCGTAAAGAATACTGCTTAATGTGGCAAAGATGTAACATGCACGCCGGTTAAGAACAATGCCTGCCGACAATATGCTCAGGGGGAACAAAAATGCAAACATGCTGTCGATTCCGCCGGTCATATAAATAAGCGCTGTTTCCGCAGCAATATCAATAACAATCTGTGTGTATGCAAAAATAACAAACCGCCGGTTTGTCCTTATCCGCCGCAGGGCAAGGGCATATACTATTGTGAGGAAATAAAGGAATGCTATGAAATAAGAAAAACTTGCAGGATGAGCTAACCGGTCATATCCTATCTCGAATATATAGAACGAGCCGAGCAGGATGGTAACAACAATAATCCTGATGTTTATTAAGGCGCTTACCCTTTTTACCAAATCACTGTGCATACTAACAAAGATTGTAACTACTCAGGCACAAAGTGGCAAAGGCACACAGGCACAAAGGGTTACGGAAATATAAGAAAGGTTTTTCATCTTTTTTTTCACTTTGTGCCTTTGCTGCTATGTGCCTTTGCGCCTGCCTGAATACTTACCAAAGATTAAACCCCGTTTAAAACCTGCGCTATACCGGAAGGGTCACTTAATCAATTAGTGTTATCATCTTGAATATCGGCAGATACATGGCAACTACTATAAAACCGATAGATCCTCCGAGAAAAACCATAAGCACCGGTTCTATCATTGAGGTAAGATTGGAGACGGCATTATCAACCTCGTCATCATAGAAATCCGCAATCTTGTCAAGCATGTTGTCTAAGGCCCCGGTGGACTCTCCGACTGCGATCATCTGTGTAACCATCGGGGGAAACACCTTGAATTCGGAAAGAGGTTCAGCAATGGTTTTTCCTTCGGAAACACCCTGCCTGACACCCAGAACAGCCTTCTCAACAACTTTATTGCCGGCTGTTTTGGCTGTTATATTCAGGCCGTCAAGTATAGGCACGCCGCTGCTTATAAGGGTTCCGAGTGTCCGGGTAAATTTTGCAACCGCAACCTTTTTGAAAAGTACGCCGACAATAGGGAATTTCAGAAGAATGGTATCGGTAACCTTTTTGCCTCTTTCCGTCCGCCTGAACTGAACTATAAATACCACGAAACCGATAAGAGAGGCTGCTGTTATCAGCCCGCCTACTCCACCGAGAAAATGGCTGATATTAATGACAATCTGTGTGGGAAGCGGCAGTGTCCCGCCGAGCTGTATAAACATCTGGCTGAATGTGGGCACAACAAAAACCATGATAACTACTATAACCAGAATAGCGACTGAGATAACGACCGAAGGGTAAACCATAGCGCCTTTGACTTTCCTCTTGAGGCTCTGGGCCTTTTCTATATAGGAGGCAAGTCTGACAAGTATGGTGTCGAGAATACCTCCGGCCTCTCCGGCTGCTACCATGTTTGTGTAGAGTTCGGAAAATATCCTGGGATGCTTCTTCAGGGCATCGGCAAATGTTGAACCCCCTTCTACATCACTCTTTATATCACCTATAATCTTTGCAAAAGTCTTGTTCTCGGTCTGCTTTGAAAGTATTTCCAGGGCCTGGACAAGCGGCAGCCCTGCGCCGATCATGGTGGCGAACTGCCTGGTAAAAACTACAAGATCCTTATCTTTTACCCTGCCCGCGGGTAAGTTAAAGAGTGGTTTTGCCTTCTGAGATATCTTTACAGGTATTATCCGCTGTTTTCTCAGGAAAGACTGAACCTCTTCTTTAGAGGCCGCTGTCAGCTCACCTTTGACGACAGTTCCTTTTGTTGACTTGCCTGACCATTTAAATACTGTAGCCATCTTATCTCCCTTTTCCGACTGCTGAAGAAGCCTTCTGCATCATATTAAGCAATTCGTCCGGTATAGTGGACTTTGCGAGGGCGTCTTCATAAGACAGTTCACCTTTTTTAAATAATTCAAAAAGAGACTGGTTCATTGTCTGCATCCCGAATTTTGCCTGGCCTGTCTGCATCATGGAATATATCTGGTGTGTCTTGTCTTCCCTGATAAGATTTCTGATGGCAGGATTCGGAATGAAGATTTCAACTGCCAGCACCCTTCCGTTGCCCGATCTTCTCGGTATGAGCTGCTGCGATATTATGCCTTCGAGGACAAAAGAGAGCTGTACCCTTATCTGTTCCTGCTGATGCGATGGAAATACATCTATTATGCGGTTTATTGTCTGGACACTGCTGTTTGTATGAAGCGTTGCGAAGGTTAAGTGCCCTGTCTCTGAAACAGTAAGCGCTGCTTCTATGGTTTCCAGGTCTCTCATCTCCCCGATAAGGACTATATCAGGGTCCTGCCTTAATACATAACGGAGAGCATCTTTAAACGATGCAGTGTCTGCATTGACTTCTCTCTGATTTACGAGACATTTTTTATGCGGGTGTATGAATTCAATGGGGTCTTCTATGGTTATGATATGCTCATAGCGCTCGCTGTTAACCTTATCTATCATGGCTGCCAGTGTAGATGATTTGCCGCTGCCTGTAGGGCCTGTAACCAGAATAAGGCCTCTCGGTTTTTTGGTAAGCTCATTTATTACAGGAGGAAGTCTGAGATCCCTGAAAGTCTTTATTTGAAATGGAATCATTCTGAATGCCCCTGCTACCGCCCCCCGCTGCATGAATATGTTGGCCCGGAAACGGCTGAGTCCTTTGACGCCGAAGGAAAGGTCAAGTTCATTGTTCTCCTCAAATTTATGTTTCTGGGTGTCTGTAAGAATGCTGTAGCAGAGCGCTTTTGTATCAGCAGAAGTAAGAACAGAGTCATTAACCGGCACAAGTTTTCCGTCAATCCTTATACGGGGAGGCGTGCTCGTGCTTATATGAAGGTCGGAAGCATTTTTTTCGATCATAATCTTTAGTAATTCATATAAAGTCGCCACTGTTTGCTCCTAAATGTAATAAAATTCCGGCTATAATCTTCTACGACATTTATTGCTTTAATCTTTAATCGCCAAAAGTTACCCTCATGATTTCCTGTACGGAAGTCAATCCTTCTTTAATCTTTATTAAACCGCTCCTCCTTAAAGTTTGCATCCCCGAGTTTATGGCGGTCTTTTTAAGCTCGGCGCCTGTGGCGCCTTTGATGATCATTTCTTTTATCTCCTCTTTTACCGGCATGACCTCATACAGGGCTATCCTGCCTTTATAACCCGTCTCGCTGCATGCCGGACAACCTTTGCCCCTGTAACATTTAATCGATTCAGCTTCATCTTTTGTGAATCCCATTTTTATAAGCGCAGGTTCAGGAACTTTATCTTCCTCCCTGCACTCTTCACAAACCTTTCTGCAGAGTCTCTGCGCCAGTATTAAGACAACCGAGGCTGACACAAGGAAGGGTTCAATTCCCATATTCAGAAGTCTTGAAATAGTGCTCGGCGCATCATTGGTATGCAGGGTGCTCAGGACAAGATGGCCGGTCAGGGCCGCCTTAACAGCAATTTCAGCTGTCTCGAGGTCCCTGATTTCTCCAACCATTACAATGTCCGGGTCCTGCCTCAAAAATGATCTGAGAGCGGCTGCAAATGTAAGGCCTATGTCTTCTCTGACATGCACCTGGTTTATGCCCAGAAGGTTATATTCCACAGGGTCTTCTGCGGTCATTATATTGACATCTACTTCATTAACCGTGCTCAGGGCGGAATAAAGTGTTGTGGTTTTACCACTTCCTGTAGGGCCGGTTACCAGCACCATTCCGAACGGGGACCGTATTGCCTCCTCAAAATCCTTTAAGGCATTTTCTTCAAACCCGAGTTTTGTGAGGTCAAGATTGAGGTTGCTTTTATCAAGGATCCTCATAACAATCTTTTCCCCAAAGAGCGTGGGCAAAGTTGAAACACGGAGGTCCACACCCCTGTCTCTTATTTTCAGCTTGATTCTGCCGTCCTGGGGAAGCCTTCTCTCGGCAATATCGAGCTCCGCCATGATTTTTAAGCGCGATGAAAGAGCGGCCTTTAATCTTATGGGAGGCTGCATCACATCATAAAGCATACCGTCAATCCTGTATCGTATCCTGAAAGTTTTCTCATAAGGTTCAAGATGAATATCACTGGCCCCTTTTACTATAGCTTCGCTGAGTATAAGATTAACGAGCTTGACCACAGGCGCTTCTTCTACAGCGCTCTTTAATTCAGTCATATCAATGTCATCTTCCGTATCCTGTATGAGGTCTAAACTTTCCTCGTCAAAATCCGCCATACTCTCCACTACACTTTGAAGGTCGTCCGACTGTTCATAGTATCTGGATATGGCCTCTTTTATTGCGGATTCCGAAGCAACAACAGGTTCCACTTCGTAACCGGTCATAAATTTAACGTCATCAATTGCGAAAACATTGGAAGGGTCCGTCATTGCGAGTTTCAGTGAAGCGCCGTTTTTTGAAATGGGAAATATCTGATATTTATGTGCAACATCATAAGGAACAAATTTGATAATGGAGGGGTCTATATCCTCTGTTGAAAGAGCAACAGCAGATACCCCATATTGCTTACTGAGAAATTCCACTAATGACTCCTCTGTTAAGTACCCAAGCTTAATGAGGTTGGACCCTATACGGCCGCCTTCTTTTTTTTGTAATTCAGTGGCCTTATTTAACTGCTCCTCTGTAATAATATTGTTATTAATAAGCAGTTGCCCTAATTTTGCGGCCATTGTTTTACTGTCACCCCTGACTCTGCCTTTAAATCAAATAGTTACCGGCATTATAGTGATTTTCCTTATAATACGCACAAATATTATCTTTGCACATATTTATTCGGCAGGTTCCGGTAAAAACTAAAGCTGAGAGCTGACCGCTGAAGGCTGATAGCTGCAGTTATAATCCGGCAGGGTTTAATCTGTTATTTATGAGCTTTTCAATTTCATCTTCATCATCAGGGGGCATCGGCACATTCTCAAAAAGCTTCCATTTTTCAATATGCTCAACAGAGGCATCCGGCTCAAGCCTTGTGATGGGGGAGAGGGTTTCCATTTCAAGCATGAAATCCGCAGTATATGTCTCATACGATACGCCAAAATCAGGATACCGGGCATTTATGTCATGAGAGTAATATTTCACAAAGAGATGGTTATGGTTGAAGTAAGCAGCCCATCCGTTCTCATTGGATGTTCCAAATTTCAGGGGATATTGAGCGTTGGGATCCTGCTTCAGGATAATATACTTATCTCCAAAGATTAACCGGGGGTCATTAAGCCTCGTATAAGGCCATAATACCATGACCCGGTTGGGCAGTAAACCGGTCTCCCTGCGAGTCAGGGGAACAACCTCTTTAGGGTCCGCGAAAAAATAACTTTACAATGTTAAGAAGAACTGTCACAGAAGAGTAGAAGCATATTTATAGCCTGTAAAGCCGGAGATGCTTTAAAGGCAAGGACAGTAGAAGTATTTTTGAAGT
>BDSY01000087.1 GCA_002897895.1 bacterium BMS3Abin06 | reverse complement strand
AAACGGATATAACCGTAATGGTGAAAGAAAAGGAAAGGAAACTACTCTGCGATACTGCCGCAGAGTAGTTTAAAAAATTTCTTACAGGAGCTTTTTGTGCTTGACAAAGGGCCTTTTAATGGGTGACCCCAATCTTTCTTATCCAGCTTTTTTCTCAACAAGGTCTGTCACCTTAATTGACTGGTCGGCTATTCTTCCGCTATATATGAAAGGCAGTGGCTAAATACCCCTGCCTTTGTCATTACTGTTTTTTCTTCCTTCGACTTCTGGTACCAACAAGGCCAAATATGCCGGTAGCCAAAAGTAGCATGGTGGATGGTTCCGGCACAGGGGTACTGGATGAATAACCCTGAACATTATCATAGCGTATTTTCCGGCCGAGTCCTACATAGCCGTTATCAATATCCGCTATAGTGTTGTTGTACGTTTGGTCAATATATGTAATGCCATTAACCCAAGTATTAAAATGGGTGTCGGAACCAGTACCATCCACACTAAATGCCAACTCGTACCACCCATTATAAGTAAAGGGGGTATCAGAAAAAACAAAAGAAGCGATCTGTGGGTTGCTTGCCATATATGTATTGTAAATTCGAATTTTGTCTTTTTGAAAATCTGCAAGATAACCTGTGTCCCAGAATGGCTGGGTTGCACCTGTATGATTATTGGTTCGGAGTCGTAAATGGCCTATTTCGTCATCCTTGGTGCTTGTTGAAAAATCAAAATACGCATCAACTTGTATTTTTTGATACACCCCAAATGAATCATCTTTCCATACCACACCATAAACGCTTCCACTGTTACTAAGATTCCCATCCGTAACAGACCAAGAACCTATTTTCTGAGTCCACCCATCCATTGTTCCATCACTAAAATCATCTGTAAAACTCATTGCATTTGCGCTCCAAACTATTCCCAATATAGCGATACCCGTTGCTAATCCTGCCAAAACTTGTCTTTTCATCACTTTCTCCTTTCGCATATCGATCTCATGACTGACAGGCGGAGCAAGCCGAAAACATTTGAGTGCATAACGGCTCCTCAATTCTGAATAACTTGAAAAAGGTTCCAGCTACAGCCTGTTCAAGTCCATGATTTTGTGTACGCCCGGCATGGGCGTGAACTAAAGGGGTGAAAGTCCCCTATACGTGAACCCTGTTAATAGGATTTATTTATATTAACAGAAGTATTAGCCTAAGGCAAGGGCAAGACCGTGAGGGATTGTCTGGAGGAAGCATAGGGCAAAACTGTGAGCCGACGAACAGAAACAGCATAGCAAGGCCGAGTCTGCGGGTAAGTTGGCACAACACAACAAAGCCCGGGGTTCAGCGGAGGAGCCTGTCCCGGTATTGTGTTGAGCCGGGAGTAAATGCTGCGGTTGTGCAGTGAAAGTTCACGTCCTTATCCGGGGAGATCTGCTTCACATGCGATGATGCTGTCATGGCCGGAATACCAGAAGGGCCACTGGTTTAACAAGCCCTGGCATGCCGTTGAGCTATCGGTCGGCATGAGCCTTCGGGATACACGAAAGAGATAGCAAACCATGACAGAGAATCATAGCGCTTGTCAGGGTAACCTGTCAGGTGATGGAGCAGAAGTCAGCAGAGGCCATAGTAGCCGAACGGTCGGGGTAATGCCTGATACATGGTGAAGGGCAGAACTCAGAGCAGGGAATTGCGAGTCTCAATTAGCTCGTGAGGCATATTGAATCCGAACGGATAAGTGACCACACGGCGCATCGTTGAATCGCTCGCCCCATAGGGGCATCTTGTGATGTCTCTGGTATTATTGTCCGCCTACGGGCCGACGTGCTTTGGGAACCGCCCGGTGCGGTGGTGTGGAGAGCGGGAGGGAAAACCTCCGCTTATCCGATTAGCCGCCGATTGCTACTTAGCTTTCGAGATCATGTAAATATTACCAAGATCTTTATGATTGCAAAAGTAAATACAAATATACTCAGAATATCTAATGCCGCGTCTATCCAGAGCTGGTTGTTCAGCCAGGACATAGCCTTATAAGTGAAGGTCTTTCTGAACTCCACATTTAATTCGCCATAGTAACAACACCAACTTATATGCTTGTTCAAGAGAGCGATGACTATCTGTAATGCGGTGCCAGCCAAGAACAGAAAGGCAATCAATCTTGTACTACCGCTTTCCACAATCTTCAGATATATAGCTTCATTTGTAAATATGATTACCGGCCCACCAATTCCAAAAGCGATGAACCAAGTTCGCAGAGCTTTATTATATTCCATATATTTATTTGTATAATGAAACTCAGCGAGTTCACGGTTTGATTCAGTGTCTTTCATTTAATTTCCTTGTTTCCCCACTATATTGTCCAAAAAGTTTTCGATTCTTCGTTCAAGCAATGTTGTTTACTCTTAACACGGCTAACAAGTTAGTATATAGATTTCTGTATACTAACAAAATCACCATAAAAAATATCAAACCATAAAAGTCAACAGACACAGATTTCTCTTGATTTCTATGTACTTACTATGTTTAAGTAGTTGTATATCACCCGTTTTGTAATGATATACAGAAAACTGGATATCCACCATGCTTGATATTTCGTAACCGTTCACGGGTTATATTTGTCAGTATTCAACATTAAACACTGCAACGGAAAGACTGAAATCCCCTCTTGAGAGGGGTGCAGGGGTGTGTTTACAATGAATATCCTGCTGAAGTAAAAGGGTTCGCCATCCGGGAAACAACAGCACAAAACATGAAAGAGATTAGACTGGATAAAGACACACACCCCTTAATCCCCTCTCAAGAGGGGAAAACTGATAACTGCCCCCTGCACCCTGTAAACGGTTACGATATTTCTCCTGTCATAAAAACTCGTTTTAATGCGCTTTTGGTAAAAAAGGCAATCCCTGAGAAATGCCATTATGAATACAGGAATTGGCTGCGGTATTATCTGGATTTTTGTCGTAAATATCATTTCCAGGAGTCTCAACAGGAAAGTCTCCTTCATTTCATCAAGAAATTACAGGGGAAAAATCAAACTCAAGAGCAGCAAAAGCAGGCATCCCATCCTGTATCTCTTTATCATGAACTTGTTAAATCCGGCGCTGAAATAGTAAATGAAGACTCCCGGCCGCAAGCAAACAGGGCATCATCAGGCAAGGGTTTCCAAAAGGGGAATTATAAGGAACATCCGCAGAAACAGCGGGATGCTGAAAAGAATAAAGCGGAACCTGTTATCAAAGATAACGCAGTTTATGACAAGAGTTGGGAATTGGCTTATACTAATCTGTGTACTGAAATAAAAACAAGACAGTATTCACCAAAAACATTGAAGGCATATACCAGGTGGATAAGACAATTCCAGACTTTTTGCCGTATGTGCCTTTGCCGCTTTGCACCTGAGTAGTTACCAAAAACTTAATAAGAAAAGGTGAAAACATATGACAAATGAAAGCTCTGTAAAAGTAACCGGAAATCCAAAATACAGCCGGGTAATACTGCTGGGGATGGACGGCCTGGACCCGAAGATCGTATCTTCCTTAATGGAGAAAGGAGATTTACCTAATTTTACCAGGCTCAGCCGGATGGGCGTCTTTTCTCAATTAGCCACGAGCAATCCTGCCCAGAGCCCGGTGGCATGGGCGTCAATTGCTACTGGTAATAACCCCGGACATCATGGGGTTTTTGATTTTCTGGGCCGCAGGGTTTCGGACTATATGCCTGTGCTGGCTATATTAAAAATGAACCCCAAAAATGTATTTGGCAAGAGGGAAGCAATGTTTTTGCCTGTGATGCAGGGAAATGCCTTTTGGGACCATACATCCGCCAACAATATCCCGTCAACTATTTTAAAATGGCCGATGACATTTCAGCCGAAACAGAACCGGGCAAAACTATTCTCCGGCCTTGGGGTGCCTGATATTAAAGGCGGTCTCGGAAGATACGCATTTTATACAACTATGGATATTTCTGAAAATGAAGAAGGCGCTGAAAAGATCATAAAAGTAAGAAAAGACGGGCAGAAGATAAAGACGCATGTCTCAGGCCCTAATGTCGCAAAACTCAGGGCCAGGGAAGCGGCAAAAGTCGATCTCAATATCAATCTTGCTGGTGACCCGAATATTGAAATAAATATAGACGGCAAAAGAGTGACTGCTAATAAAGGCCAATGGAGTGAGTGGGTTGAAGTGAAATTTAAGCTGGGATTCATGAAGACGACCACGGGGATCGTCAAGTTTTATTTAAATCAGGTCAGTCCCGAGTTTGAACTTTATATGACGCCGGTGCAGATAAACCCGAAAGATCCTGCATTTGTGATTTCAAGCCCGGATGAGTATATACAGGAGCTTGCAAATGAAGTGGGAAATTTCTATACGCTCGGCATGCCTGAAGATACAAAGGCCATTGAGGAAGGAAGAACGGATGAAGAGGCCTTTATTGCCATGTGCGATGAAATTGTGGAAGAGCAGGAAAAAATGCTCTGGTATGAGCTGAATAAATTCAAAGAGGGATTACTGGCTTGCGCTTTCTTTTCAACAGACAGGATACAGCATATTTTCTGGGTAACGAGGGATCCGGCACATCCCCTTTATGATAAGGCATATGCTGAAAAATACGGGCATGTAATTGATGATTATTACCGGAAAATGGACAGGATTCTTGGAGAGGTTATGAAGGAAGTTGATGATAAGACTGCGCTGATGGTCTTTTCCGACCATGGTTTTTCCAGCTTCAGAAGAACCGTGCATATTAATTCATGGCTTGTACAAAACGGTCTTATGACATTGACCCAAAAAGTTTCAAAGGATGACAGGGATGGGGGCGGCCTCTTCCAGTATGTGGACTGGAAGAAAACCCAGGCATATGCCCTCGGGTTCGGCAGCATTTATTTAAATATCAGAGGAAGAGAAAAACATGGCATTGTTGAAGCCGGCTCAAATGCCGAGGCTGTTGCAGATAAAATCGTCAATGAACTTGTTAAGTTGACGGATCCCAAAGACGGGCAGTCGGCTGTAAAAGATGTTTATAGGCAAAACACTATTTATTCCGGAAGCCAGGCCAATAATGCTCCGGATCTCGTTGTCGGATTTCAGGATGGTTACAGGTCGTCCTGGCAGACGGCTATCGGGGGGGCACCGCCTGAGATCATTGAAGATAATCTGAAAAAGTGGAGCGGTGATCACATTATAGACCCTTCAATCGTGCCCGGGATATTGCTGACTAACTTTGGGACAAACAATAATAATCCAGGTCTTATAGATATTGCCCCTACTGTTTTATCCTGTTTCGGGATGTCAGCTGAAGATATGGAAGGTAAGACACTAATTTGAATCCCTGATGCAAAGAAGGTGTTTTTTGTGATGGGCCTATCGGATATTCAACATGTGACGGAATCCTGATCACTGCTGTTTTCATTCTTTTTAATGTGACCATTGCCGCTTTTATAAATCTCACATGTTTCAAAATTTTTACTGCATAAATATACTGTTCTCTCAATGTCCTGACTGCTCATTTTTGCACAGTAACAGTCATCAAAAGGTTCCTGTAAAAAAGGGCAAAGTCTTTTGTTTGTAGATAGTCTTAACATGTAGTTCCTCATAAGCAAGAGATAATTTATAGTTAAAACGCAAGATATATGCCAAAAAAAACAAGAAAAGATCAGTTGTTGTTTTTCGCTTATAAACTATATGGTTATGGAAGAAAGAGAGGTGAAATTTAATTTGTTAATATCACCATAAAGCTGATATTGCACAGAGACATGGTGACACAAATATGTGCCATGTCGCACTTTGCCGCTTTTAAAATAAGCCTTGCCTGTCCACATCATTTCGGATCTCTGAAGAGGGGTTATCTCTTTTGGGGTGTAATATTGAACTCTTTGATTTTCCTGTAGATAGAGCGGCGGCTTATTCCCAGCAGTGAGGCTGCCTTTGTTTTGTTCCAGCCGGTTTTTTCCAGGGCCTGAAGTATTGCCTGCGGGTCGTCTGCATTTCCGTTATTGGGGGAGGGGATATTATCCGGCTGATATGTCTGCAATTCTATGGGAAGATGCTCAATAGCAAGGGTAAGCTGTCTGCAAAGAATAAAGGCATGTTCCAATGAATGCTCCAGTTCCCTGATATTGCCCGGCCAGGGATACTGCATGAATATTTTTTCAACATCTGTAGAGACTGCTCTGATTTCCTTATCAAACTTCTTATTGAATTTCTTCAGAAAATAATTTATAAGAAGAGGGATGTCGTCACGACGCTCCCTCAGCGGCGGCAGCATTATTTTCATGACATTCAGGCGATAGTACAGATCTTCACGGAATTCGCCGAGTTTGACCTTATTTGAGAGATCCTGATTCGTTGCCGTCACAACCCTGACATCAACCTTGATTGTAGTTGAATCTCCAACGCGTTCAAATTCTTTTTCCTCGAGGATCCTGAGCAGCTCTATCTGGATCTTGGGGGATATATCGGCAATTTCATCTAAAAAAATGGTTCCGCCGTCAGCTAACTGGAAGCGCCCTGTTTTATCTTTAATCGCACCCGTAAAAGAACCCCTCACATGTCCGAACAATTCACTCTCAAGCAGGTTTTCAGACAGGGCGGAACAGTTTACCTTAACTAATGAATTCGGACTGCGGTTGCCTTTGTAATGCAGCGCTTCTGCAACCAGCTCCTTCCCTGTTCCGCTTTCGCCTGTAATCAGGACAGTTGTCTCTACATCGGTCAGCAAGTCAATCATGGAATAGACTTCCTGCATTCTTTCGCTTTTCCCGATAATCCTGTGGAATTGCCGGCGTTCGTTCAGTTCCCGTTCCAGGCCGGTCAACCGGGTTTCATCCTTTACGACCATAACTGCCCCGGAAAATATCCCCTGACTGTTTAAGAGGGGGGAAGTAGTCACTGCTGCAATCTGCCCCTTGCGGTTATTAACCCGGCATTCAATGCGGTTTAATTCCGCGGGTTGTTTTGTATTGACGGTCTCCACCAGCGCTTCAAGACACTTACCTTTGCAGCCATGGTGAAGAGAACTGAAAACCTTCCCGATTGCATTACGGGTAAAACCACAGATGTCCCCGGCTGCTTCGTTAATCTCAAGCAGAACCAGGTCCTTGTCTACAGTGATAATCGCATCTTTGACACTTCTGAAAATAGCCTCAAGATTCGACCGGTATTTATCTTTTTCGTCAATTACCTTTTTATGCTGCAAAGCCACGTCAATAGCATGAAAGAGGGCATCCTTTTGAATGGGCTTGGGGATATAGTCAAATGCTCCGAGGCGAACAGCTTCTGAAGCAGTATCAATATTAGGATATCCGGTGATCATAATAACCGGGCAGTTGATATTCCTTTTCTTTATTTCCCGCAAGACATCTATCCCTGTTTTGCCCTTGAGGATAATGTCCGCAAATATCAGATCAAAATCCGTCGTGGAAATGCAGTCCACCGCCTGATCGAAACTCTCGGCAGCAGATACCTCATATCCTTCGGCTGAAAGGAATTTCCTGAAGGTAAACCGTATACCTTCTTCGTCATCAATTATCAGTATTCTGGCGCTCATTCTTCGCTGTAAGTATCTATCGGTAAATTAATGGTTGTTTTTGTAAACTTGCCTTCGACACTGTTTATTAAAAACTTGCCGCCGTGCTCACTTATAATGCCGTGGCTTATGCTCAACCCAAGGCCGGTTCCCATTTGATCGGGTTTGGTTGAGAAAAAAGGATTTACTACCTTATCGATTACGCCGGCCGGAATACCTGTTCCGTGGTCATGGAATACGATCCGCACATACGGGTCATTCTCAATCATTATCTTTTCACATGTAATTTCGAGTATTTTATCTTCATGTGTCCCAGGGTATTTTTGATTCAGGGCAAACCGGGAATTACTGATAATATTTAAAAAAACCTGCTGTATCTGTTGAGGATGTACGGAAATTTTAATAAATTCCCGGGGAATGCCGACTTTTAAATGAATGCCGTCTTTTTTTATCTGGGCTGATGCCAGGGAGAGTGTTTCCGAGAATATTTCATGAAGGTACATTAAACACTTTTCTTCTTTTCTGATCCGGGCAAAGGAGAGAAGGCTTTTAACAATGGCGGCAATACGTTCACCGTCCTTAACAATTCTGCGGGCAATATCGTCGTCCCTGTTTTCTTTTTCGAATTCATCAATCAATATCTGTGCATAGTTGATTACATTATTGACGGGGTTGTTGATTTCGTGAGCCACACCGGCTGCCAGTTCGCCGAGCGAGGCAAGGTGCCGGGTGCGGGTTGCCCCGGCCTGTAAATTTACCTTTTCAGTGATGTCCCTGGCTAACTCTATAACGCTTTTAACCCTGCCGGTCTCATCTTTGATAGGAAATGCCCTTATATCCCATATCTTATCTTTTGATGTTGAAATCTCGGCGGTCTCCTCTTTCCCGGATGAAAAGCTCCTTAACGTCGGGCAGTTTTCACAGGGAGAAAGAATATTGCAGCACATACTGTAACAGTATTGTCCTTTGAGTCCGGAATCGTTGTTTTGAATTACGGAGGCAGCGGCATTATTCGCCCACATTATTTTCAGATCAGGGGAGAGGAGAATTAAATTGTCCGGGATTCCGTTGAGTAAGGTATCAAATTCCCGTGAAAGGTCCCGGTATTTCTTTTCACTCTTTTGCAGCGCTTCAACAGCCGTCTTACGCTCGGCAATCTCGTCTTTTAAATGCTCATTGGCAATTATCAGTGCGGACGTGCGTTCTTCCACCCTTAATTCGAGCTCATCCCTGGATAGTTTAATTGCCTTTTCCGCCCGCTTGCGTTCAGAAACATCTCTTGCAATATGAATTAATCCTATCAACTGATTATTACTGTCAAAACGGGGCATTGATCTTATTTCAATAAACATATTCAAGTGCGGTTCAAATATTTCAGAGTTTGCGGGCTCCCCGCTTTTGAGACTATCGCAGCTTGGACATCCGTCAGGGGGACATCCTGCCCCGTGGTAATACTTAAAGCATTTGAGGTCGATATTCCTGCCATCCGGGGGCATCTTGAGTATTTCACGGGCCGCCCTGTTGGCATAAATTATATTGAAATCCCTGTCATGGACGGTAATCATATCTGTGATTGTGTGGAAAATATCCTCCCAATCCTGCTTTGACTGAAAAAGCAGCTCTTCCATTTTCTTGCGTTCGCTTATTTCATGAAATGTAAATTGCACTGCCGTTTTATTTTTGCAGGTAAAATGAGTTGCCGCTATCTCGATATCAATATTCGTGCCGTCTGCGCGATTGATTTTCAGATCAAAGGGGTTGACTGCTGTTTTCACTTCTCTGACTTGTTGAAATTGACGTTTGACGATTTCCTTATAATCCGGATGTATGAAATCAAGGATGGATTTCCCGGTGACCTGTTCAGGGCCGGTTGCACCCAAAAGCCTTGCACCGGCACTATTCATCAATACGATTTCATCATCACATTCAGCGCCGATCGCAAAAGGGGACGTTTCCACAAGCTGGCGGAATTGCTCGTAGCTTTCATAAAAGGATTCTTTTAGTTCAGATTTAACTGCCATAAATATTCGAAGAAAGTTGTCAGGAATTCTTAACAGAGAACTATTTTATTTTACCTTAAATAATTTTTTTACACAATTTGCAAAATTGTCTTGTATCAATACAATAGCTTTTACATCTTGAGGCTCTTGCAAAAGTCCCTGCAAAACGACCTGTGCCGTCATACCCGTGAAAACGGGTATCCAGAAGTCTTTGTTTTTTAAAGAAACTGGATTCCCGATTACTACCTCGGGAATGACAAAACAAGACTTTTGCAAGAGCCTCATCCTGTTAATAAAGGAGAGCTTACTTCCGGGTTCCGTCTTTGGATTTTCATTTTAGGGTTTCTGTGGTATTCTATTCTAACGATGATTTTCGGCAGAGGAAAGTGATTTGACGGGATACATAAGGCATTGAGAAGTTTTATTGCCATAGAATTATCTGAAACAGCTAAATCCGCCCTGGCAGAGCTTCAACAGGAGTTGAAAAAGTGCGGGGCTGATATAAGGTGGGTTAAACCGGAAAACATTCATCTGACACTTAAATTCCTCGGCAATATCGAGAATGAAATTGTTGATGATGTTCTGAAAATAATAGAGAGCAGATGCAAAAAATTCAGGGCGTTTGACCTCGAGATCAAAGGAACAGGCACTTTTCCGAATTTAAGGTCTCCCAGTGTCTTATGGGTCGGCGTCAACAGTAATGCGGATATTGCCGCACTTCAAAATGAAATCGAAGCAGGGATGACTTCTTTAGGATTTGAAAGGGAGAACAGAAAATATACTCCTCACTTAACTCTCGGCAGATTCAGGTCTTCCCAGGGCAAAGGCCCCTTGTTGGAAAAAATAGAGTTATTCAAAAATCGCAAATATGGTTTAATAAATGTCGGGGCTGTAGCCTTGATGAGAAGCGATCTGAGCCCGTCAGGAGCAAGGCATTCTGTAATTGCAGAGATATTTCTGGGCAAAAACAAAATTTAGATTATTATTAAAAGGGTTAGAAGGAGGCAAAATGTCTGACAAAGACCGTACCAAGGCGCTTGAGGTCGCTATATCGCAGATAGAAAAACAGTTTGGAAAAGGGGCCATAATGCGCCTGGGCTCTGAGGGAGTAGTTGAAATACCGGCTATTTCGACCGGCTCTATAGGCCTTGATGCAGCGCTCGGAATCGGGGGTTTCCCAAGGGGCAGGGTAGTCGAAATTTACGGCCCTGAATCCTCCGGTAAAACAACCCTTGCCCTCAGCGCAATTGCACAGGCACAGAAAGCAGGCGGCACCGCAGCCTTTATTGATGCCGAACATGCGCTGGATGTATCCTATGCAGAAAAACTCGGAGTCAAAGTTAATGATTTGCTCATCAGCCAGCCGGATACAGGGGAACAGGCATTGGAAGTTACTGAAACGCTTGTCCGCAGCGGCGCCCTTGACATAATTGTTATAGATTCCGTGGCAGCCCTTGTCCCGAGGGCGGAGATCGAGGGTGAAATGGGCGACAGTCTCCCCGGCCTTCAGGCAAGGCTTATGAGCCAGGCATTGAGAAAACTGACAGGCGCAATCTCAAAGGGGCAGGCAACCATTATCTTCATCAACCAGATCAGAATAAAAATCGGCGTTATGTTCGGGAATCCTGAAACCACAACAGGAGGTAATGCTCTCAAGTTTTATTCATCTGTCAGACTTGACATCAGGAGGATTGAACAGCTTAAAAACGCACAGGAATCAGTCGGCAACAGGGTGCGGGTCAAGGTGGTCAAGAATAAAGTTGCCCCGCCTTTTAAACAGGCTGAATTTGATATATACTTTAATGAAGGAATTTCAAAGGTCGGCGAGCTTATCGATCTCGGCCTGGAGAAAAAAATAGTGGAAAGAGCGGGAGCATGGTATTCATACAGCGGAACCCGGATAGGACAGGGGAGAGAAAATGCAAAACAGTATCTCAGGTCAAATCCGAATGTGACTCAGGAGATTGAGTCGAAAATACTTGAGGAATATGAATTCAAGAGGTAATTTATGAAAGCAGACATTGATGCACTTCTTAAAAGAGTTGTTAAAATGAGAGCTTCGGACCTGCATGTAAAGGCAGGGAGCTATCCGATTGTCCGGATTGACGGGGTAATTTCCGTATTAAAGGATGAAAAAAAATTTACCCCTGAGGAGACCGCGGACATAGCTTTCTCACTTATGAATGAATATCAGAAGGATCAATTCGAAAAGAATCATGATATCGACATAGCTCACGGTGTTCCGGGCAGCGGCAGATTCAGATGCAACTGTTTTGTACAGAGAGGCTCGGCAGGCATAGTTTTCAGGGTTATCCCCACAAATGTACTGGAGATAGAGGAATTGAACCTGCCTGTTGTCCTGAAAAAGATTGCCCTGGAACCGAGGGGGTTGATTCTGGTGACAGGGACAACCGGAAGCGGTAAATCTACAACTCTGGCATCAATGATTGATTACATAAATGCCCAGAAAACGTATAATATTATAACTATCGAAGATCCTATTGAATACCTGCACAGGGACAAAAAAAGCATTATAAGCCAGAGAGAAATCGGCAATGATACAATATCTTTCAGTAAAGCATTGAGGGCGGCATTGAGACAGGACCCGGATATTATCCTTGTTGGAGAAATGCGTGATTTTGAAACTATCAAGACAGCGCTGCTCGCTGCAGAAACCGGGCACCTGGTTCTCAGCACGCTTCATACAACTGACGCTGTTGAGACAGTAAACAGGATTATATCGGTTTTCCCCCCCTATCAGCATAACCAGGTAAGGACACAACTTGCTTCTGTCCTCAGGGCCATAATATCCATGAGACTTGTCCCGAGGGCTGATGAGAAGGGCCGGGTACCGGCTGCTGAAGTGCTTATTGCAACTGCTACTATAAAGGCCTGTATTGAAGATATGGACAAGACAAGGCTTATCAACGAATATATAGCCGAAGGAGTCAGCCAGTACGGGATGCAGACATTTGATCAATCCCTTTTCGGCCTCTTGCAGAAAGGCCTTATAACTTATGAAGAGGCATTGAGCAGAGCCAGTAATCCCGATGATTTCGTGCTCAGGATTAAAGGGATTACATCGACAAGGGATATATGGGGTGCAGGCGGTGATATCTCCGGAGATTCGTCAGGCACCCAAGAGGGCCCGGAGATTGAAAGGTTCTCGCGCTGACGCAAAGGCCTATGCATTAAAACTCCTCGGTTACCGCTCCAGAAGCAAAAAGGAAATGCTCGAAAAGCTGAAGAGGAAAGGCTTTGAGAGCGGGCAGATTGATGCTGCAATAAAATTTCTTGAAGACACGGATTTAATAAACGATAAGGCCCTTGCATCATATCTTTTTAAATATTCCTCAGAAAGAAAATCCCTTGGCAAAAGAGGCATCAGGATTTTTCTCACAAAACGCGGGATCGATAATGAACTTATCGAGGAAACCCTCTCAACCCATACGACTGAAATGGAAGAAAAAGCCGCACTCGAATTTGCAGAAAGAAAATTAAGATATCTGAAGAACTATCCTGAAGATGTTGTTAAGCGGAGACTATGGGGAATGCTTCAGCGCAGGGGTTTTTCAATTGATATAATCAGAAGGGCTGTTAATTCAATTCGTTCTTAAAAATATATACCTAAAATTGATATAATTACAGTATATTATATACCTTAATATATAAGCCTCGATATTTATGTGCATTTTCAGAGCTACATGGAAAGTAAAAAGATAAGACAGTTATTTCTCGATTTTTTTAAGGAAAAAGGGCACGAGATACTTCCGGGTTCCCCCCTCCTGCCGAAGGATGACCCCACACTTCTCTTTACCAATGCAGGCATGGTTCAGTTTAAGTCCGTATTTTTAGGAGTTGAGGAGAGCCGGCACAGAAGGGCAGTGACCGTGCAGAAGTGTCTCAGGGCCGGCGGTAAGCACAATGACCTTGAAAATGTCGGCAGGACGGCAAGGCACCATACCTTTTTTGAGATGCTTGGCAATTTTTCCTTTGGCGACTACTTTAAAAAAGAGGCAATTGAGTGGGCATGGGAGTTTTTGACAGAGCGGCTTAAACTACCGGCGGATAAACTCCGGATTACTGTATATGAAAAGGATGATGAAGCCGCAGAAATATGGGAAAAGGATGCGGATGTGCCGGCTGAAAGAATCTTCAGGCTTGGTGAAAAAGATAATTTCTGGCAAATGGGAGATACCGGGCCGTGCGGGCCGTGCTCCGAGATACTTATCGACCAGGGGGCCGGTCTGGGCTGTGGAAAACCCGGCTGCATGCCCGGATGTGACTGCGACAGGTATCTGGAGATATGGAATCTCGTATTCATGCAGTATAACAGGGATTCATCAGGTGAATTATCGCCTCTGCCTCATCCAAGCATAGATACGGGCATGGGGCTTGAAAGACTTGCGGCAGTGCTTCAGGGCAAGGTTAATAATTTTGACTCAGACCTTTTTATCCCGATCATTAAAAATATAGAAGAGATTTCCGGGAAGAAATACGGTGCAGACCCTTCAACAAATGTCTCCATGCGTGTAATAGCGGATCATATCCGGTCAGCGGCCTTTGTGCTTTCAGAGGGACTGACTCCATCAAATGAAGGCAGGGGCTATGTGCTGAGAAGGATTATAAGGAGGGCTGCAAGACACGGTTTTATGCTTGGCATTAAAGAACCGTTCCTTTATAAGGTACTGGATGCGGTTTACGAAATAATGACGGAACCCTATCCTGAACTGGCGGAAGATGCAGACAACAGCAGAAAAGTGCTTAAGTTCGAGGAGAAGAGATTTGCGTATACACTTTCTTCCGGCATGCTTATTTTAGACAAACTTATAGATGAGATCAAATCCGCCGGTAAAGATACGATACCGGGTTCGGAGCTCTTTAAATTATATGATACATACGGTTTCCCCCTTGACCTCGCACAGGACATTGCAGAGGACAACAGCCTCGGGATAGACCGGCACGGGTTTAATGAGGAGATGGAGCTTCAGAGAAAACGGGCAAGGGCGTCATGGACCGGGGCAGAAGAAGAAATCCCGGCAGTGTACAGGAAAGTTAAAGAGATGTTTCCCCCAACGGAATTTTCAGGCTACGACACGCTGCAAACAGACTCTGTAATTAATGCACTGATAAAATACAATTCCCTTGTAGAGGAAGTTGATGAAGGTGAAGAAGTGGAAATAGTGCTTGACCGGAGTCCCTTTTACGGCGAGTCCGGGGGGCAGGTCGGAGATGCGGGAATTCTTAAATCAGGGAACCTGAAGGTTGAGGTGCGGGATACAAAGAGAATCAATGATATACTTATTCATATCGGCGTTGTAAGAAAAGGGATAATCAGGAGAGGAATGGCTGTTCAGGCATCAGTGGAAGAAGAGAGAAGAAAATCCATTATGCGGAATCACACAGCCACACACCTGCTGCATGCTGCATTGAAGGCCGTACTCGGAGACCATATCAAACAGGCAGGCTCGCTTGTTGCTCCCGACAGGCTGAGGTTTGACTTCACTCATTTCTTTGCAATGGATGAAAGGGAGTTGAACGAAGTAGAGGATATTGTCAATGAAAAGATAATCGGGAACCTGCCCGTTAATGTAACAGAGACATCCCTTGATGACGCTGTTAACAGCGGAGTTACGGCTCTTTTTGGAGAGAAGTATGGAGACGAGGTAAGGGTTGTCAGGGCAGGTGATTTTTCTGCTGAATTATGCGGTGGAACACACTGCCGTGCAACAGGAGATATAGGGCCTTTCAGGATAATCTCGGAAAGCAGTGTAGCGTCGGGCATAAGACGCATAGAGGCTCTAACAGGCTTTTCCGCCCTTGAGTACAATAAGGCAAGGGAGAAGGAACTGAGAAAAGCAGCCGCCCTGCTGAAGGTAAATGACCTGAAAGTTTCCACCAAGGTGGAAAAGATACTCGGCGACCTGAGGCAGTATGAAAAAGAACTTGAGAAGATAAAACAGAAGACCGTAACCCGCGGTGCGGATACGGTACTGGATGAAATAGTGGAAATCGGAGATGTAAAGGTTCTTGCCCATAAGCTTGCCGGCCTTGACATGAAATCATTGAGGAATTTTGCGGATAAGCTGAAAGATAAAATCGGCTCCGGTGTTATTGTCCTCGGATCTGCGCTTGACGGGCAGGCATATTATGTCTCTGCTGTCACGAAAGACCTTGTTCCACGCCTTAATGCAGGAGAAATTTTAAAGGCTGTTACCGGTGGAAAGGGCGGCGGCAGGCCGGACATGGCACAGGGCGGTACCAAAGACACCGAAGGAATAGATAAGGCGCTTTCCAGCGTAACCGGTATAATTCAGGACAGGATGAAATAATTCCGGGTGTTTTTTATAAATTATTTTTGCACAGATTTGAAAGGGAGGGTTTGATTATGTCTATCAATGAAATAGTATACAAGGCATTAATGGTGGGAATCGGCGTACCGGAAAAACTTAAGGAGCTGGTTGATGAACTCATTAAAAAGGGAGAGCTGAGTGAAAGCCAGGGTGCAAGGCTTGTGAAAGAATGTTCGGAAAAGGTCGGTAAATCCGGGGAGGAGCTGAACAGGAATATATCAGAGCTTGTAAACAAGGCCCTTGAGAAAATGAATATTCCGACAAAGGAAGAGGTCGAAAAGATACAAAAAAAATTGACCGCCCTTTCCGCAAGAGTCAAAAAGCTTGAGGGATCATCCCGGTCTGAAGAATCATGAGTTGTAACCGTTCACAGTTAACGGTTGCCGAACAATAAAATACAATGGCTATCACAAGGCTCTTAAGATTCTGGCACACATATAAAAATATTAACCGCATAGGGCAGATTGTCAATATTTTACTCAAACACGGTCTGGGCCAGTTTATCGAACAGGTAAATCTTCAGCGGTTTATTCCTCTCAGGAAAAGAATAAAATATTTTGCCCGGTGGCAGGAAGTCGAAAGGCACACCATTCCCCAGAGATTGAGGATGGCCTTCAGTGAATTAGGCCCCTCTTTTATTAAACTTGCCCAGATTCTCTCATCGAGACCCGACCTCATAACAAACCGGTATGCAGATGAATTCAAAAAGCTCCAGGACAGGGTCCCGCCGTTTTCATCGGAAAAAGCCAGGCGAATGATTGAATCCGAATTCAAAATCTCACTTGAAGATATATTTGCAGATTTTGATGATGTCCCTGTTGCTGCCGCTTCTATTGCCCAGGTACATAATGCCGTACTCAAGACCGGTGAAAAAGTCATTGTAAAGATTCAACGTCCGGATATACGTAACACCATAGAGACCGACATAGCTGTCTTGAACGCTATCGCCCGCCTCATGCTGAAGTATATCCCGGAGAGTAAATTCTTCGACCCTGAAGGGATTGTCAATGAATTTGCCCGGTCTGTAAAAAAGGAGCTTGATTTTATTGCAGAAGCCAAGAACCTGCAGCGATTCAGAAGGAATTTTGCAGAGAACGAGGATATCTGTATTCCCGCAATTTACCCTGATTTGTTATCCGGTAAAGCTATTGTTATGGAGAGGCTCGAAGGGGTAAGGATAGATGATATCAGGGCAATAGATGCCTTTGGAATTGACAGGAGTGATCTGGCGAGAAGGGGGGTAAATGCTTACTTCAAGATGATTTTCGAAGACGGTTTTTTTCATGCAGACCCTCATCCCGGCAACATCTTTGTGATGCCTGACGGCAAGATAGGCCTGGTGGACTTTGGAATAGTGGGGTGGCTGACGCCTGATATGATGGAAAATATTGCGAATGCCTTCCTGGCGGTTCTGAAAAGGGATTTCGACCGTCTTATTGATGTATATCTGGATATCGGACTTGTGGCCGACGAAATCGATATGGTCTCCTTCAGGCGGGAGTTCAGGGCGGACCTGGCCTATCTCCTCGAACCCCTTTATGACATTACGATATCCGAGATCAATTTCCCTGAATATCTTGAGGCCCTTACACACCTTGTCATAAAATACGGGCTCAAAGTTCCTTCGGACCTGCTGTTGATGAATAAAACCATATTGATACTCGATAACATCGGCAGACAGCTTGATCCGGGTTTCAATGCCGTATCAGCTGCTGAGCCTTATGCTGCAAAACTTGTTAAAAAACGGCTGAGTCCTCAAAGGTTACTTGATAAGACAAAAGAGAATGTGACGGAGATCGGAGATATGATCATTGATACGCCGAGGCAGTTGAACAGGCTCTTGAAAAAGGCGCTGAGGGATGAAGTGAGTTTTAAAATAGATCCCATCGGGATGGGAGACCTGATAAAAGATATTGACCGTTCAAGCAACCGCCTTGCGTTCAGCATAGTGGTTGCTGCCACGATAGTGGCTTCATCAATGCTTGTGCAGGCCGATATCGGCGGCAAGATATTCGGATTATCAACAATAGGAGTGAGCGGGTTTCTGGTTGCCTTTCTGCTCGGTCTGCGTCTTCTTTTATCTATTATAAAATCAGGACGTCTTTAGGAGGTGTGAATATGACATTAGATGAATTAAAAGAATACCACAAAGGAGAGTTTCAAAATATTGATAAAATAATGAATGAACTCTTTTCTGTTTACAAACCCGAAAAATCCGGATACAGCCTTGCCGAGCAGGCGGCAATAGCAGCCTTTGTAATAAATATTTACAGCGGCATTGAAAGTATCTTAAAGCAAATGCTCATATTTGACAGGCTTGATATAGATGATTCTCCGGGATGGCATGAGAAGGTGCTCAGAAAAGCCGGTGAGATCGGCATTCTACCCCCTGAGCTTTTTCAATTGCTCTCCAGGTATCTCTCTTTCAGGAACTACTTTATATATTCATATATCTTCAACATTAAATGGGAAGACATGAAGTCACTGGTTGAAGCGCTGAAAGATGTTGTTGCGCAAATCCGCTCAGAGGTTGATGAATATCTGCTGACAATATAAAAGCAGCATATAGGCAAAGAATGTTTACTGGCCGGTGTCTTTTGTAGAATGACAGACAAAGCAGCCGTTGCTGTTGGAACCACCGCCTGCGATCATAGTATTATAATCCCAGCGCAACATATCTTTATAAGGACTGGCGTGGGCCCGGTGACAGGATAAACACATGACCTTATCCGCCCCTGCGGTAACAGTATTGGAAGGCCCTGAGTAGGCGCTTAAGGCCGCGGCATCTTTCCGGGCAACCGGCACATCGGGGTTATATGTAGTATAGGCGGTATACTCGCCGCTTGCAGGCAATTCAACAGAAGCCGGGTGTCTCAACCATGGGTCTCCGTTGCCGCCGTTGGGCGAACCTCCGGCAGGCCAGGAATGAAAATCATTATGGCACCCTGCACAGAAGTCACTTATGCCCTGACTGGCGCTTCCATATGCCAGGGGGGCAAAAGGCTTGGGGGAATCCTGATATTCATTATGAGCGGCAGGCCCCGGGTTTTGCTCCCAGTCAGGGTCTTCAATGCCGGCTACTGCAGGGGGATTGTGAGGCGGGATATCCCAGTAGTTTTTCCCTGCCTTGTTAATAAACCTGTAACCGCCGCCTGACTCATCTACATATTTGTATCCGCCTGAAAGCATGTTTTGTTCATCATCCGCATGATGAGCGGGATCATGACATCCGATACATCCGTTTCCTATAATGGGGTTGAAGAGCGGGCCGGGTCCGGGGCCATAGCGAATAGATGCCAGGGATTTGTGGCAACCGTCAAAACCACAACTGTTAGGCACTACCCCGAATGATGTATTCCCGCCAGGGGCCTCATTAAGGGTTCCGTCTACTGTCCTGACATTATGACCGTATGCATCGCCATTGGCTTCGACCCAATAGAAGTTACCTCCTGCGAGGGGTGTGCCGGGCTCGACCGTGTTAAAGACAATCGGGATTCTTGTGCCGCCCCCCAGGTCTATAATAGTGGAAGCGCTCGTGGAACTATGACACCCTATGCAGGTATTGACTAAAAGATTTACTACCTGATAATTCTGCACATCAGCCGGGGTAAAGGCTGCATCATTCCGGTCCTCTGCCGGTTGTCCATTCTGGGAGTTATGCATGGTGTGACAATTGCTGCACATTCCTTTTACTTTGGCCAAAACCGAATGCGGATTAACAGCCAGAAAACAAACAAGTAATAATGAAATAAAGCTGTAATTCATCTTTCACCTGACTTTCTGTCCGATTGATCGAGCGCATAATCCGAAATTCAATAGATGCTTGCCGGCAGCAAAGCCCATCACGCCGGCAAATTTAAATATAAGCAAGTATCATACCGGTTTTATTAAAAGTTGCCCTTCATTATCTGTTATAGATATAACTCCGTAATTTTTTTGAATTATTGCCCGCTTTCTCCTATTGAGAATTATCCGGCTCTGTAATTAACTCCTGAATGTTGTCTCTCTTTTTTGAGTTATTTCACGCATAAAGAGTTATTTTACGGTTAGTAAGATTGTTATCTGCTCCGGAGAAAAGGTAAAATTAAATATGGTGAAGGTATTTATATTAATCTGTGTAATCATCATATCAGGCTGCAGCAAGCAGGAAACAACATCACCCGATGAGACAACGCCGTCAACCATAGATACGACACTTGTCATAGGGCTTATCCCCGAGCGTAATATATTTAACCAGATTGAACGGTATGAACCCATTACCGGTTATGTCGCAGAAAAGACCGGAGTAAATATAAAGCTGAAGGTTCTGACCCGGTATGGAAATATTATTGATAACTTTGTCTCTGCAGGTCTGGACGGCGCTTTTTTCGGAAGCTTCACCTATACGCTGGCACATGCAAAATTAGGCGTTGAAGTCCTTGCAAGACCACAGTACATTGACGGTACATCTACATACCATGGTTTAATCTTTGTGAGGAGAGACAGCGGCATTAAAACCGTAAAAGAGATGAAGGGGAAAATATTTGCCTTTGTGGACAAGGCAACAACAGCCGGTTATCTCGTTCCCCTTTTCTACTTTAAGGAACACGGAATTGACAATTACAGGACTTATTTTAAAGAGACTTATTTTACCGGCACTCACCAGGATGCAATCTATGATGTTCTGAATAAGAAGGCGGATATAGGCGCTGCAAAAAACACCGTATACCGGAGGCTTGCAGATGTCGACAAAAGAATTACAAAAGAACTGGTTATACTCGAAGAATTTCTTGATGTGCCCGAAAATGGCCTGGCTGTCAGAAAAGACCTTGATGTATCTATTAAGAACAATCTGAAAGAGGCGCTCTTGAATATGCATAATGATCCTGCCGGCAAAAGTGCATTGAGAGATTTCGGCGCTGAGAAATTCATCGAGACAACAGATAATGATTACGCAAACGTGTATAAATATACAAAAGAGATAAATCTCGATCTTGCCACCTATGATTACATAAATGAGTAATGAAGAAGAAAATAATTATAGGTTTAAGCATCTTTTCCCTGATTTTCCTTCTGGCCGGCATATATATAATTACCACCATTGAAACAGCAACAGCAAAATTAGATAACCTGATAACACTCCACCAGGTCGAAATACTGAGGGAGCATCTGTTAATAAATATCAAGAGAGTGCAATCCGACCTCAACCTGAAAAGC
Source organism: bacterium BMS3Abin06 (assembly GCA_002897895.1). Lineage (GTDB taxonomy): Bacteria > Nitrospirota > Thermodesulfovibrionia > UBA6902 > UBA6902 > BMS3ABIN06. The sequence goes on along the minus strand of BDSY01000087.1, from coordinate 45,428 downwards.
ACACGCTTTGCAAGGAGTATTGATACGGTTATCCTTAATGTGAGAAATATGGAGAAGATGGCGGACAAGTGTTTTGAGTGCCACCACTCCGAAGATGTGCTGGAAAGACTCTCCGAGTTACGGAATGATATTGATAAGTATAAGGATGCATTAAGCAGGGTCTTTACCATAAGGGCAAATACGGGCAGGTTAAAGGCGGAAGAGGACAGCGCCTTCAGGACAGGTGAAAATCTGATCACAAAAGTCAATAACATGATCAGCATAGCAAGCAGCAAGCTTGAGAAAAAAACTCAATCCGCTCTCGGGAATATAGCTGACACAAAAACCGTTCTCTACATACTTCTGGCTATAGGCCCCCCCTTAGCCGCAGGCATAGCCTTTATCTTTATGAGAGGTTTTACAAGACAGGTCAATGTGCTTCTGGAAGCAACGCGGAGCTTAAAAGAGGGCAACCTGGATTACAGGATAGAAGGTTTGAAGGACGAGTTTGAAGAAGTGGCGGCATCCTTTAACAATATGGCGGCTTCACTGAAGGAACAGATGTATAAAATGCAGCGCACTGAACAAATGGTGGTGCTCGGAGAGTTAGCGGCAGGACTGGCACACGAAATCAAAAACCCGCTTACCGGCATCAAATTATCAATGGAAGTGCTCTCTGAAAAAACATTCACATCAGAAGAAGACAGAGAATTTATATTAAAAATAATTGATGAAATCAAACGAATCGATTCATTAATAAAAAGCCTCCTCAAGTTTGCCAGGCCGCCTAAACCCAACCTCGCTGTTTCAGATCTGAATGAGATACTCAATGATACAGTTACCTTCTCGCTGAAACATCCATCTCTCTCATCGAAAACCTCAACATCAATAAATGTTTTGAAGCATTTTGATAAAAGCCTTCCTGAACTGATGGCTGACCCCATGCAGCTGCAGCAGGTATTCCTGAATCTGCTGCTCAATGCAATAGACACCATGCAGGACGGTGGAACATTATTTGTAAAGACTTCTTATGATGCAGGGGAAAATACCGTGCAGATAGAGATTTCCGATACAGGCAAGGGAATAGACGAAAATGCAATAGATAAAATCTTCCAGCCGTTTTTCACAACCAAGCCCAAAGGCACCGGATTGGGGTTAGCTATTACTAAACGGCTCATCGAGCAACATGGAGGAGCCATCAGTGCGGAAAACAACCCGGGCGGAGGAGCCACCTTCAAGATCAGCCTTCCTGTTAAAAAAGAGGGAAAGAACCTGTAACATTCAGATGCAGGAGGAAGGGTTTTTAATTACATAAGCATCGTTTGGCAATTCAGCAGGAAGATTATCAACGGCAAAAACCGTAACGCCTTCGGATATATATCCGTCAAGAAATTTCTTTCCTGTAACCTTTTGCAAGTTCGACTATGGAAAACCACTTCCGGGAATCAAAAAACCACTGTTCAATGTACAGGCCAGCCTTGCTGACTATCTGCTCAACATCTTCCTCGCTGAATTTAGCGCATACTTCGGTATGAATGGTCTCTCCCTTTTCCAGGCTTACATCCAGGTCCAGGGCGCCTATCCTGACCGATATCTCCCTGTTTGCCCGCAAATGCATCTCCACCCTCCCTTTTTCCTCATTAAAAAAGGCCATATGATCGAAATGCGACTGTCTGAAATCCGCATTTAATTCGCGGTTCAAAACATGCAGGACATTCTTGTTGAATTCGGAAGTAATTCCGCGGGAATCATTGTAGGCTGACTCCAATGCCTCCTTAGGCTTCAGCATATCAAAACCTGCAATGAATCTGTCCCCCGGATTCATCGTATCAGCCACATGCCTTAAAAATCTCATGCGTGATTCCTCATCAAAGTTGCCGATAGTGCTGCCGAAAAAAATGAACATCCTCGGACGGTCGCCCGGGATCGCATCCAGGTGGAGGGTAAAATCAGCCACAATTCCAAGCACACTTAAGCCCGGATACAATTCAACTAATTCCTCTGAGGCCGCAATCAGCGCTGTCTTACTCACATCCACAGGCACGTAGCGCAGGTACTGGAGCCTCGATGCACCGGCTGAATCAAGGAGCATGCGTATTTTTTTATTCGCGCCTGACCCCAATTCCACAATGTCCCCGCTCTCAAAAGGTCCCATGATCTCCGGTGCGGCATATCTTAATATTGATATTTCAGTCCTTGTAGGATAGTACTCGGGCAAAGAGCATATTTCTTCAAACAGCCGTGATCCGCGGGCATCATAAAAGTATTTACTCGGGATAAACTTCCGGGATGAAGTCAGTCCGATTGAAACGTCTCCGGCTATCTCTTTGCGGAACGAGCCAACCATATGATTTTGAACTTCGATGCCTTGTTGCTGCACTAAATCAAATTCCATGTACGATATCCTTTCCTGAGCAGATATTTACCTTACAGTTGCATTAAAATAGCGATGCAGGGGCAATTCATGAATTGCCCCTACCTGCACGGAACAAACCGCACAGTGCTGCCCGCCTCTTTTATTACCTGTTTAAATATTGAAACAGTGCGCTCAATCTCTTCTTCCGTATTTTGAAGCCCCAGGGAAAGCCTGATCGAACAATGCGCCTCTTCCTCAGACAAGCCCATTGCAAGCAGGGCATGAGATGGTTTCGGTGAACCGGAACGGCAGGCAGAGCCGGATGAAAGTGCGATACCTTTCTGATCCATTGCCATCACAATTGATTCGCCCCTGAGGCCCGGCAGACAGATGTTCAGAGTATTCGGAAGCCGTTCACTCTCTTTCCCGTTCAGTCCGGCTTCAGGAAATAATTCCCTGATACCCTTTTCAAGTTTATCCCGCAGTGCCCTTATTCTCTTCATCTCAGGAAGCCGCTGTATCGCAAGTTCGGCTGCTTTGCCGAGTCCGGCAATTCCGATCGAGTTTTCCGTTCCAGCGCGGAGCGAACCTTCCTGCTTGCCTCCGTGTATAAGGGGCTCTAAACGCACACCCTTCCTCACATACAAGGCGCCGACTCCCTTGGGCCCATACAACTTGTGACCGGATAAAGTCAGCAGATCAACCCCAAGTTCCCCGACATCCAGGGGGATTTTACCGGCTGCCTGAGTAGCGTCAGTATGAAACAGTACACCGCGTTGTCTGCAGATGCGCGCCATTTCAGCCACCGGCTGCAGAGAGCCTGTTTCATTGTTGGCAAGCATGATACTCACGAGACAGGTTTTGCCATTAATTGCTGATTCCAATTCCCCGGGATTGAGTGTTCCGGTCTCATCCACATCAAGGCGGGTTATCTGAAATCCATATTTTTCCAGCCAGGCGCATGCTGCCAATACAGATGGATGTTCAATGGATGAAGTAATAATGTGATCTCTCTTATTCTTCTCGCCAAAGGCAATTCCTTTCAAAACAAGATTATTGGCCTCAGACCCCCCGCCTGTAAATACGATGCGGCGGGCAGTGCAATTGAGCATTTGAGCCACGCTCCTGCGTGCTGATTCAATTAGGATTCCGGCGTTTTTACCTTCGCTGTATATGCTCGACGGGTTTCCATAATTACTCTCCATACAAGACAACATGGCCTCGCAGACCTCCGGATCGAGCGGAGTTGTAGCATTATGGTCAAGATAGATGCGCTTGCCATAAGGAGCCGGATATTCAGTCCCCACCATGCTTTCGGCAATGCCGTACTCGCCCGAGTCTATTGTTAATCTTCCCTCTCCCTTAACAACTTTAACCACGTCACATAAAAGCGCTTTGTATACAGGAAACCCTGAAATGGGATCATATCGTTTTAAGTCGGTCAGTTCATTTATATTGCATTTCTGCCAGGCCACGGGACCGACCGGCCCTCCCCCACCCATGTTGGCATCGATTGCACCCCGGACAATGTCATCCGTAACAAATGCCCTCATAGTAATCTCGCCCCTTGATGTCTTTATCCTCACAAGATCGCCTGTGGCAATGCCCCGTTCTTCGGCGTCAGACTTGTTTATTGTAACCGCCGGCTCAGGACGTTCCTTATTCAGACCGGGGATGCCGTGATGCTGTGACCGGAAGTCAGTGGTCACGCGCGCGCCTGAGTTGAAGACCAGTGGGAACTGTTTTGCAATCTCAGGCCGGGACATCGGGCCTTCCTGTGGTTCGGTATAAACAGGCAGCGGGTCATATCCGTGTTCTTCGAGAATTGTGGAGGCAATCTCGAATTTCCCGGTAGGTGTATCAAATCCCGCCTTGTTGTCAGGTCTTAATAAACCCTTTTCCCATTTCTTGTACTGCATGAGCACGGACGGCAGCCGTACGCTCCCCCCTGCTGCACGCACGTCTTCAATGGAAAAACCGGAGCCCTTTAAAACATGCCTGAGGAGTTCATCCTCGTTTTGCGGGTAAAGATGTCCGTAACCCAGGCGGTCGGCCAGTTCCGCCATAATGAAAAAATCATTGCGCGCCTCACCCACCGGATCAATTACTTTCTCACGAATCCGGAAGACAGGCCCATGGATCATATATGATTCAATCTCATACATTGTCGTACCCGGAAGGACAATATCCGCATATGCCGCATCAGCAGTAAACTGGCGGTCTATACAGACGAGAAAATCAAGCGCGTTCAGTGTTTTGCGCCAGACAGAAGGTTGAGGCCATGCAGTTATCATGGAACCGCCCAGGATAATAAGTGAACGGACCGGGTAAGGCTTGCTGTTTAAAACCGCATCCGGGAGGGCTATTGCATGTGATTCTCCGCGGTATGCGCTGTAGACCGGAAAGCGGTCGCGTCCCAGTGCCTTGCGTACATCAGGATTTGCAACATGGCCTTGCCTGTTTATCGGGAAGGTGTTTTCCTTCATTGAAAAGCATCTGCCGCCGGGCACGTCAAGCTGGCCTGCAATCGCCCAGAGCACATGCGTTGCGCGTATTGCCTGCACCCCGCTGTCACTGTATTCAAGGCCGCTGTACATGATTGGCGATGCCCCGTCAGCTCCGGCAATGCGTCTTGCAAGGGATATTACTGTCTCAGAAGGAAGGCCCGTAATCTTCTCTACAACATCAGGCCTGAAATGCTGCACATACCTGGAAAACTCTTCAAAGCCCAGCGTCCAGTCTCTCACAAATGCGTCGTCATAAATCTCTTCATTAATGATTACATTGCAGATGCCCAATGCAAGTGCGCCGTCTGTCCCCGGACGAATGGGTATCCATTCAGCACCGGCCAGTTTTGCAGTCACGGTCTTCCGGGGATCAATTACAACTACCTCAGCCCCGCGTTTATGCGCCCTGATTATCCGGTCAAGATCATGAGGGGGACAGTCCGTAGCCGGGTTGGCGCCCCAGACCACAATGAGCCTTGCATTTTCAATATCTGAAAACATGTTAATCAGCATACCGCCCATGGTCACATGCGGAGCGATCATGGCAAAGGAGACATAACAGAGCGCGCCCACACCCATAGTGTTCGGAGAACCGAACGGGAACAGAACACTGGAAGCAGATGACACGGCAACGCCTTCAGGCTGAAATACATCGCACATTGCAAGCTCAAAGCTGCCCCTTCCCGTATAAATGGAAGCCGCCTCAGGCCCGTACTCTGCCTTGATCTTATTCAGCCTGTCAGCAATAATCTCATAGGCATTGTCCCATGATATCCGCTCAAAATCATATGTTCCCTTTGGGCCCTTCCTCCGCATCGGATATAAAAGCCGGTCTCTGGAATACACAATTTCAGCAGAGTGTTCACCGAGCTTGCAGATAGCACTGAAACCTGAGCCTTCATCAGGGCGGACTTTATCAATTCTTCCCCTATCATCATATGAGACTATCACTCCGCAACCGGCAGGGCAGACGCCGCATAGAGCGCGCCGTTCATTGTTTTCAGTATTTGCTTTTGCCATATTCACAACTCCGTTTCCTTAAGCGGCAAGATGTAGGGGCAGTTCATGAATTGCCCCTACGGGTTTTAGAGAATATAACATAATCGGCAATACCTTTTTCAATCTTGAACAATCGCATAATCATGCCCGGTTCTTCTGAAAGTCCTTTTGGGAATGCCCGAACCAAACCTCAGATGTCCCTGTCCCGCAAGCACAATTATTTGATAGTCCGGACTTTTCTGAAGAAACTCTGCGATGGATTGAGACATGGTCTCATCCCGCAGAACTTGTGATTAACAGAAATAATCAAAGTTCTTTTTATCGGCGTTCTTATGCGTGCTGAAAATCTTTTTAAGCCACTCCCTGTATTCGTTCCGGTATCATCCTGCCTGCCTGCGATAAAACCGTCAAGTATGCCCTGAAAAGGTTTCTGAAACATCTCCATGCCGATAGCGATCTTCCGGTGTCTCCTGTATATCCCGGCGATAATCTCAAGATAGACAGCATGATGAGCAGATACGTCATGGACTTCACCGACATAAACGATTTTTTTATCTGCTAATGCTCTTGAATTAAACAGTAAGGGTAACTGCTCAGGTCTCCCCCTTTGGATTTCCATTTACTCTTTTATACTACAAATAGTGCCTTCAATGTTATAAGGCCACAAAATATAGTAAGTATAAAAAATATTTATTTTTTCCTTGACATGGGCCGATAAGCCTCATATACTGGTTAGAAGTGGAAGAATGTGGAGGAGAGTGGAAGATGCCTGCTTTTTCAGGTAAATATTATTATAATGTCGACCCCAAGGGCAGAATAATCATTCCGTCTCCGTTCAGAAAAACTATTTCCGCCCATTATAACACAAAGCTTTATGTTGCAAACGCACTTTTTGACCGCTGCCTGCACATATATCCTCAGGAAGAATGGAACAGGCTTGAAGAAAAAGTAAGGGAATTACCCAGGATGGATAAGGATATAAAGCTTTTTAAAAGAAGAGTCATTGCATCCGCAGCAGAGTGTGAACTTGATAAACAGGGAAGGATTCTGATACCGGCTGCGCTAAGGGAGGATGCCGGAATTAATGGAGACATTGCAATAGTAGGCCAGATAGAAAAAATAGAACTCTGGAACAGAAAAGAGTGGGATGCTGTTGTGGATCTTTCGGAAGTTGATCAGGAAGCTGTGGAGGAAAAGCTTGCGGGTTACGGCCTTTAACCGCGTTGAAGGAAAAGAATGAATGTTGAACATATTCCGGTACTTTTAAGGGAGGTGACAGAGATGCTTCGCCCGGAACAGGATGGAATATACGTTGACGCAACAATAGGTCCGGGAGGGCATGCAGAAGGTATTCTTCAGTGTGCAGGAAATTGCACTTTAATCGGTATTGACAGAGATGAAAAGGCTATTGAGAGGGCTAAGGAACGGTTAAAGAATTACAGGAACATTCACCTTATAAGGGACAGCTTTTCAAATATTAAGGCTGCTGTTAACAGTCTGGGCTATGACAGGGTGAACGGGATTCTCCTTGACCTGGGTGTTTCTGCACTGCATCTGAAGTCAGAAGGCAGGGGATTCAGCTTTTTAAAAGATGAGGCTCTCGATATGAGAATGGATCAAAGGCAGAGCTTTACGGCAGAGGATGTGATAAACAGATATCCCGAGAAGGACCTGGCCACGGTAATCTGGCAATACGGAGAAGAGAGGTTCAGCAGAAAGATAGCAAAGGCAATAGTTAACGCCCGCCGCAGAGAAAGGATCCGGTCATGCATGGAACTTGCAGGCATCATTGAGAAGGCAATCAGGAGAAGAGGCAGGATCCACCCGGCAACGAGGACATTTCAGGCCCTCAGGATCGAGGTGAATAAGGAACTCGAAGAACTGCCGGCAGCTATTGACGCAGGTGCAGGACTGCTTGCACCGGAAGGCAGGTTCTGTGTTATTTCCTATCATTCACTCGAAGACCGGATAGTAAAAAACGCCTTCAAAAAACTGGCAAAGGACGGTCTTTTTAACATTATAACAAAGAAACCTCTAGTCCCGGGCAGGGAGGAACAACAATTAAACCCTTCGTCAAGGAGTGCAAAACTAAGAGTGGGGGAAAAGATATGAGCAGTAGAAGAACAAGAAATAATAAAAAGAAGGGGACTCTCCTCAAGTTTGGCTTTTTCCTTTACCTCGGCCTTTGCCTGTTTACCATCGTATGGCTGAGGACTGCTGTTTTCAATCTGGAATACGAACTCGGGGAACTTGAGAATCAGAGGGCGGAACTCATAAGTGAGAGGAAAATGGTGGCAGCACAAAGGGCAAGTTTTTTCTCAGTGGGGAATGTGGAAAATGTTGCGATAAACCGTCTAGGCATGAGCCGTGCTGAAAGGGAAAATATATTTTTTGTTAAAAGTACCCGTGCTGCCGGTGCTTACAGGGCATCAACAAGATAAAGCCGGATACGGTCCGGTTTGATTGAGAATGAGCTGCATCTTGTGAGAATAATTATCTCCATAGACGAGGCATGGAACAGGGATGACCAAAGAAAAAACAGGAATTGACAGATAAGATGGCCGGAAGAAAAAAACAAAAACCTGAAATCAGAAAACTATGGGATGAAGACCCCAAAGAGATACCGTTTAAGAAAAGCAGAAAACGGGCTGTGGTACTCAATACAATTATTTTTTTTGGTTTTGCGGTCATTCTGCTGCGCCTGGTCGATCTCATGATCCTCAGTCATGAAAAATTATCTGAAAGGGCTGAACAGCAATATATACGCGAGAAAGTACTGGAACCTCAAAGGGGCGTGATCTGGGACAGACAGATGAGAGAAATGGCCACAAATGTAGAAGCTGATTCTCTGTATGGCGTGCCGTCGAAGATGAAGGATACACGAAATTTATCGAGAGACCTGGCTCCGTTAGTGCATGTATCGTCAAAACAGCTTAACATGAGGCTCCTGAAAAAAAAACGCAAGGATTTTATCTGGATTGACAGAAAAATGGATATGGAAACAGCGCGTGATATTCGCATGCTGCTGGATAAGCTCGGGTACGGCGCATTAGGTCTTGTGCCGGAGTCCCGGCGTTTTTATCCCAAAGGCCGGACAGCATCACATATTCTGGGTTTTACTGACATCGACAATAAAGGGATAGCCGGCATTGAACTTATGTACAATGAATACCTGAAAGGCGAAGTAAGAAATGTCTCTATAGGTACGGATGCCCGTGGGAACAGACTTTCCAGTGATATTAAGGATGCTGTTTCAGGAAATAATCTCCTGCTTACTATCGATGAGGGCATCCAGTATATCGTAGAGAGAGAACTCTCAAATGCCATGACGGAATGGAAGTCAAAGGCTGCTGTTGCAGTAATGATGGATCCGGGGACCGGGGAAATCCTGGCAATGGCCAACATGCCGGCTTATAACCCCAACCATGCGGGCAAATCCCGTGATTATGCGAGGCGCAACAGGGCGATAACCGATCTTTATGAGCCCGGTTCAACATTGAAAACAGTCCTGGCTGCGGCCGCATTAGAAGAGGAAGTAGTTGAGCTCGATGAGGAGTTTGATGTATCAAAAGGATATATTGTAGTCGGCGGAAAGGCGATTCGTGATGTCCATCCACATGAGGTCATCACGTTTCAGGAAGTTATTCAGAAATCATCGAATGTCGGGGCAGTGCAGATAGGCCTTAAGCTCGGTGAGGAAAAGTATTACAGTTATTTGAGGAGCTTTGGTTTCGGAGAAAAGACAGGCATAGATTTCCCTGGAGAGGTGAGGGGTATTCTCAGACAAATAAAAGACTGGTCAGGCACATCACTGGCGGCTTTATCAATAGGACAGGAAATAGGGGTTACACCTTTGCAGCTTCTCAGGGCATACGCTGCCATTGCAAATGACGGCGTATTAATGAAGCCTTATATTGTCTCCGACATTATCTCGCCTCAGGGAGATGTTGTAAAGAGGGTTGCCCCTAAAAGAGAGAGGCGCGTTGTCTCCGTCGATACTGCTGAAACAGTCAGGGATATACTCAAAATGGTTGTTGAAGAAGGAGGTACCGCGCAGCGGGCTTATATAAGGGGGAACCTGGTAGCGGGCAAAACAGGCACTGCCCAGATATTTGATCCTGAGACAGGACGTTATTCCAGGGATAAATATGTGAGTTCTTTTGTCGGCTTTGTGCCGGCGGATAACCCGAGGATAGCGCTTATAGTGGTTGTATATGAGGCGGAGGGGTCTGCATACGGGGGGGTGGTTGCCGCTCCTGTATTTAAAAAAATCATTGAAGATACATTTGCTTATCTTGATATACCAATGGAAAGAGATGAGAACCGGATTATTCTTGTCAGTAAACCCCGTTAGAGAATCTTCTCTGCGGGCAACAGCGGCGTTAAATAACCGCCGGTTTTCTCTAATGATAAATGACTGTTTTAAAACTTCTGGAAAATGTGAAAGTAAAATGCAGGAACGGAGTTCCTGATGCAGAAATAAAAGGTATTGCTTATGATTCGAGGGCGGTTGAAAAGGATTTTCTTTTCGTGGCTGTTAAAGGATTTTCCGTGGACGGCCATGATTATATAGAGGATGCAGTAAACAGGGGGGCTGCTGCAGTTATTGCAGAGCATGCAGTAGAAATAACAGGTGCAGGACAATCTGCCATTCAAAACAGGGCCGCACTTATCGAGGTTCCCGACAGCAGGGAAGCCTTAGCTCTTATATCGGCTGCTTTTTACGGACATCCCTCCAGACGTTTGTCGCTGATCGGGATAACCGGCACCAACGGAAAGACAACAACAAGCTTTATTACAAAAAATATTATTGACGCAGGCGGTGAAAAAACCGGTCTGTTAGGGACAATCCGTTATATGACAGGAGACAGGACAACGGCTGCTTTTAATACGACCCCGGAGTCACTGGACCTGCAGAGCTATTTAAGCGAAATGGTGTACAATAAAGTGCAGTATGCTGTTCTGGAGGTTTCTTCACATGCCCTTGCTTTAAAGAGAGTTGAAGGCTGTTTTTTTAAGGTAGCTGCGTTTACTAATTTCTCCCAGGACCACCTTGATTTCCACGGCACAATGGATGAGTATTTCAGGACCAAGAGCAAACTTTTTTCCTGTCTCGATACCGGAGGAACCGCTGTATTAAACATAGATGATCCAGTGATCGGGCCATTGGCAAAAAAACTGGATTGCAATGTCATAACGTGTGGAATCGATAAAGGGGCAATGATAAGGGCGGAGAATATATCAGAGCAGGGAGCAGAGAATAGAGAGCATGGAAATAGTCTGCCATACGGGTTATCTTTTGATGTCCGTACTCCTGAAGGCGGATTTACAGTAAGTTCCGGGCTTATCGGGCGTTTTAACGTTTATAATATTCTCATGTCTGTGGGGATTGCTTATGCATTGGGTATCGGTGAAGATGTGATACAACAGGGGATAAGAAACACAATGCCTGTTGAAGGGCGTTTTGAAAAAATAGATGAAGGCCGGGATTTTCTCTGTATAGTTGATTATGCACATACTGATGACGCCCTGAGAAAACTCATAGAAGAAGCAAGGTCTGTATCAAGGGGAAGGGTTATAACCGTCTTCGGCTGCGGCGGTGACAGGGACAGGACAAAAAGACCTTTGATGGGCGCAGCTGCATCTGAATTGAGTGATTTTGTTGTTGTTACCTCGGACAACCCGCGCTCGGAAGACCCTTTGCTGATAATGGAAGAGATAGTTCCGGGTATGAAGAGAAATAATTATACACTTATCCCTGACAGGGAAGAGGCTATTATGCAAGCAGTATCAATGGCAAGAGAAGGAGATATAGTGCTTGTTGCGGGCAAGGGGCATGAGGATTACCAGGAGATTAAAGGAGTAAGGCGGCACTTCAGTGACAGGGAGATTTTAAGAAAGGCAATTTTGAAGCGGTCAGCGATTAGCAATTAGCGGATCAGTATTTAAAGAAATTTTCCTTAAAGCTGATTGCTGACAGCTAATAGCTGAAAGCTGGTTAATGAATATGGCTATTTTGAGAGTAGAGGAAATTATCGAGGCAACAGGTGGAGAGTTGCTATCAGAAAACTCGAAGACTTTTAAAGGGGTCTCCATAGATTCCCGTACTATTGCAGATGAAGAGGTATTTTTTGCCATCAGGGGAGAAAGATTTAATGGGCATGACTTTCTTGAAAGCGCCCTTGTGAAAGGCAGTGGCGCAATTGTGGATACAAGGCCGGAGCCCCTGCCAAAAGGCAAGGTTATTATTTACGTAAACGACACACTCAGGTCTTTGCAGAATCTGGCCCGTTTTTTACGGATGAAGCGCGATATCCCGGTGGTGGCTGTTACAGGGAGCAACGGGAAGACAACAACAAAAGAAATGATTTATGAGATTCTTTCAAAGAAATATAAGACCTTGAAAAACGAAGGCAACCTCAATAACCATATCGGTTTGCCGTTAAGCCTTATGCGGCTCAGTCCTGATGATGAAGTGATCGTTCTTGAGATGGGCATGAACGCAGCAGGGGAAATAAGAAGATTATGTGAAATAGCTGCCCCAAGCCACGGCGTAATTACAAATATCGGGTCCGCGCATGTCGGCAGGCTCGGCAGCTATGATGCGATAAGAGATGCAAAACTTGAAATTCTTGAGGGACCGGGTGTTGCAATTGTGAATGCAGATGACAGTTATTTGATGCAGGGTATTGAAAATATAAAACATTTTGATGGGCGGATAATTACATTCGGAGTAAACAATGAGGCCCATGTCATGGCTAAAGATGTCCGAATTACAGAAAGGGGCAGTGATTTTATATTGGAGGCCGGAGACAGGGGAAGCATGCCGGTCAGCCTGAATGTTCACGGCCTTTTTAATGTATATAATGCCCTTGCTGCTTCGGCTGTAAGCTTTTCACTCGGTATGAGCATTGATGAAATTAAAACCGCCATTGAAACTTACAGGGCATTCCCCATGAGATTTGAGGTCCTCAGGAAAAATGGAATCACAGTAATAAATGACTCCTATAATGCAAATCCCTCTTCAGTGGAAGAATCACTGAAAGAGCTGATCCGGCTTGCTGCCGGGGGGAGAGCGGTGGCCATACTCGGCGACATGCGCGAGCTGCGTGAATTCTCCGAAGATGAACATCGAAATACAGGGAAAACAGTGTCCGGGATAGGTATAGATATTTTTATTGCAGTAGGAGACATGATGAATCTGGCAGCCAAGGAAAGCATGAAGGCCGTGGGAGATAAAAGAGGGCCGCAGGCATTCAGTTTCAGGGATATTGATATTGCTAAAAAAAATATTATGGAAATTCTGAAGCAGGGGGATACTGTTTTGATAAAGGGCTCGCGAACAATGGCTATGGAAAGGATTATCGAGGGTATAACTGATGCTGTATAAACTCTTTTATTCTTTAAACGAATATTATTCCCCGTTCAATGTATTCAGATACATAACATTCAGGACAGCGCTTGCAGTTATCACGGCATTGCTGATAACTGTTATATTCGCCCCGTGGGTGATTGAAAAGCTCAGGAAATTCAGTTGTACCCAGTATGTCAGGGATGATGGGCCAAAGACACATATTTATAAGACAGGTACCCCGACAATGGGCGGTATTTTGATTATTTTATCCGTAATCATCAGTGTTCTGATGTGGGGAGACCTGGGCAATAAATACATATTAATAATGATACTGGCAATAGCCGGTTTCGGTCTTATAGGATTGGCGGATGATTATCTCAAGACAATAAAGAAGGATTCCAGGGGATTAAAGGGATGGTATAAATTCGGCGCACAGATTGTGCTCGCCCTCGGGATCGGGCTGTTATTTTACCATGATCCGAATGACTTGTATGTTGCGAAATTAAGCATACCCTTTTTCAAGAAATTATTGATAGACCTGGGGTGGTTTTATATCCCTTTTTCCATCCTTGTAATTGTCGGGGCTTCAAATGCGGTTAACCTGACGGACGGCATAGACGGACTCGCCATCGGCCTGGTTGGCATTGCATGTCTTGCAAACGGCGCACTTGTCTATGTATCGGGGAACGCGGTTTTTTCAGAATACCTGCATGTCCTGTACCTGCCCGGCACAGGAGAGCTTACTGTTTTCTGCGGCGCCATGTTTGGCGCGGCCCTCGGGTTTCTCTGGTTCAACAGTTATCCTGCCGAGATATTTATGGGAGATGTCGGCTCACTCGGGCTTGGAGGGGCGCTTGGAACGCTTGCAGTAATAACCAAACAGGAAATAATACTCGCTGTTGTCGGCGGTATTTTTGTTATTGAGACCTTTTCAGTAATTATTCAGGTCTCTTCGTTCAAATTAACCGGAAAAAGGGTTTTTAAGATGGCCCCCATTCATCATCATTTTGAAGAAAAGGGATGGCCGGAGCCAAAGGTGATAGTAAGGTTCTGGATCATGGGGATTATCCTTGCCCTTTTAGGTTTGGCGAGCCTGAAGCTGAGATGAAAAAAACAGAACTAAGAGCAGAGAAAACAGACTGAGAAACAAAATAAGAAGATGATAGTGATGGACGAAAAAAAGAAGAATAATTTTAAAGACAAAAAGATACTGGTAGTCGGTCTTGCAAGGAGCGGCATTGGGGCGGCTAATCTTCTTTCATCATCAGGCGTCAGTGTAACCGTTACAGACCGGAAATCGCGAAGTTCTTTGGAAGATCAAATAAGGAAATTATGGCCTTCCGTTAAAGTCATAACAGACGGAAACCAGGAGGAAGTTTTTGATGTTTCGGGCATGATAGTGGTGAGCCCCGGCGTTCCTCTTGACATCCCGCCCCTTATCAGGGCAAGGGCAAAAGGCATACCCGTAATCGGTGAGCTTGAGTTAGCTTATCAGGTAGTTACGGGTGAAACTCGAAATTCAGAACTCGCAACACCTGCCTTCATCGGAGTGACAGGCACTAACGGCAAGTCAACCACAACTACGCTTGTTGATCTTATGCTGAAAAAATCCGGTCTTAAAACTCTGCTGGGCGGCAACATCGGCACTGCGTTGACAGAAGAACTTTTGAAAGCGGTCAGCGGTCAGCAGTCAGCGGTCAGTGAAATACCGGTAACTGAAGGCTGTCAGCTAAATGCCGACTATATTGTGGCGGAGATTTCAAGCTTCCAGCTTGAGGCAATAAAGGAATTCAGACCGGGAATCGGAGCAATCCTTAATATAACTCCCGACCATCTTGACAGGTATGACAGTATGAATGATTACATAAATGCCAAGGCAAGGATCTTTGAGAATCAGACATCTGAAGATTATCTGGTACTTAATGCTGACGATCCGGTAATTATGAAAATGGCAAATGAGAAATTGAAAATGCGAAACAAAGAACTGCCGCGCATAGCTTACTTCAGTCGCGAGAAAGAGGTTGAAGGGGTATATTTCAAAGGCGGAAAAATTTACTGTAATTTTCATAACCCGGGACTCCAAACTCTTAACTCTGAACTTATCGGGGTTGATGAAATCAGGATCAAGGGAGTCCATAACCTTGAAAATACAATGGCAGCTTCTCTGGTGGCCATAATTTCAGGGTGCTCATATGAGGCTGTAAAAAAGGTGCTGAGGGATTTTCCAGGGCTTGAGCACAGGCTCGAATTTGCCGGTGAGGTTAATGGAGTCAAATTCATTAATGATTCAAAAGGCACAAATGCAGGGGCTGTTGCAAAGTCCCTGGAAGGTTTTGAAAATGTGTTTCTGATTATGGGCGGAATGGATAAGGGCAGTGATTTCAGTGTGTTAAGAAATCTGATACGAAAAAAGGTCAAGCTATTAATTTTGCTTGGCGAGGCAAAAGAAAAAATTGCGCAGGCAATAGGGGGGGCAGCGGAAATACGTAAAGTCCGTGATCTTAAGGAGGCGATTAATTTATCAATCTCAAAGGCCTCTGCAGGTGATGTTGTACTGCTCTCTCCGGGCTGTGCAAGCTTTGATATGTTTGCAGACTTTGAAGACAGGGGCAGGAAGTTTAAGGATGCGGTAAAAGGAATATCAAATGAAAAGGACAGATTGAAATGCATTTAAATATCAGAGACACACGCAGCATTGTCATATCTGTAATGATACTTGCAGGAATAGGAACTCTCATGGTATACAGCTCAACCGCCCTTATGTCAATGAGGAGCAATGGGAGCGGTTTTTATTATCTGGGGAAACATCTTTTTACGGTATGTGTCGGAGCTATAGTAATGGTCACTCTGTCTAAAGCCGATTATCAAAAATTCAGGCCGCTGGTTTATGTCCTGTTGGCAGTTTCTTTGATATTGCTGGTCCTGGTATTTATGCCGGGTATCGGAATTTCCGCCAACGGCGCCAGGAGATGGCTCAGGCTCTGGCCTACTACATTTCAGCCTTCGGAGCTGGTAAAGGTGGTCATGGTCATATTTCTTGCGGATTATATGGATAAAAACATTCAGAGGATGAGGGAGTTCCGTTACGGCATTATGATCCCGGTTGGTGTTATGCTCGTTTTTCAGGCCATTATTATCCTCCAGCCTGATTTCGGAGCTGTAATGAGCCTCGGGATTCTTACTGCAGGTCTTTTAATATTGGGAGGCGCAAGATTAAGCCACATAGGAGCGCTGCTCCTTCTCTCACTTCCGGCCGTTTATGTGCTTATTATGTCTTCTCCATACAGGGCAAAGAGATTTATGTGTTTTCTTGATCCATGGAAGGAACCGTTTGGCTGCGGATTTCAACTTGTGCAGTCCTTTATTGCATTTGGAAGCGGAAATATTTTCGGCCTCGGCCTTGGAGGCAGCAAGCAAAAACTCTATTTTTTGCCGGAGGCCCACACTGATTTCATTTTCTCCCTGATTGGTGAAGAACTGGGCCTGGCAGGGGCTCTGCTGGTGTTAGGCATTTTTGTCTGGCTTTTTATAAAGGGGGTTCAGGTATCCACGCGGACAAAAGATCCCTTCAGCTACTTCCTGACACTTGGATTGACAATGATGATAGGGGTTCAGGCAGTTATAAATTTTGCCGTATCAACGGGACTGATGCCGACAAAGGGGCTGCCATTACCCTTTATAAGTTACGGCGGGTCAGCACTTCTTATAAATATGGCATCTGTCGGAATACTAATAAATATATCAACACGAAATGAGAAGAGGGCAATGGAAAGCGGAGCATATGCTGATAACCTGCTGCGCCGGTCGCCTTATATGAAGAGGCGAAAATGAATATTGTTATTGCAGGAGGAGGGACCGGAGGGCACGTTTTCCCGGCATTGGCGATTGCCGGGGAAATGAAAAAGGCAATTGAGGATCTGAAAATTATCTTTGCCGGGACTGCAAAGGGTTTAGAGGCCAGGATTGTCCCTAAAGAAGGATATGACATAAGGTTCATAAGGTCGGAGGGCCTTGTGGGTAAAAATGTTTTCAGTACCTTCCGGTCGCTTTTAAAGATACCTCTGTCTTTAAAGGATTCCCGCAGGATACTGAAAGAAATTGAACCGGCTCTTGTTCTGGGTGTCGGAGGTTACAGTTCAGGCCCTCTGGTTTTCTGCGCAAAGATGATGGGTATTCCCGCAATTATCCATGAACAGAATAGTGTCCCCGGTTTTGCAAATAAGGTGCTCGGGAAATTTGTTGATACCGTAGCAGTTACGTACCATGAAAGCATAAAATTCTTTCCACAGGACAGGACCTATCTGACCGGCAACCCTGTAAGGGAAGAGATATTAAAAGGTGATAGAGAGAGAGGATGCAGAAACTTCAGTCTTGATAAGGACCGTTTTACGATATTTGTATTCGGCGGCAGTTCAGGCGCAAGCAATATCAACCATGCAGTCGGTGAGGCCCTGGTATATCTCGAACCGCTCAGGGGAAAAATCCAGTTTTTACATCAAACGGGTGACAGGGATTTTGACCCCATGAAAGAAATTTACCGTTCGAGAGGATTTAAAGGCTCTGTGATACCCTTTGCATATGAAATGGCTGATGCTTATGCAGTGGCAGACCTTATTATCTCAAGGGCCGGCGCAACTACACTTGCTGAATTAACGGCATGTGGAAAAGCTGCGATCCTTGTGCCGTATCCATATGCAGCAGGCAATCATCAGGAAGCCAATGCAAGAAAACTCTGGGATATGGGTGCAGCGCAAATGATACTTGACAGGGACCTTAACGGAAAAACACTGTCCGATCTTATTAAATACATGCTTGAGGATCCTGATGCCATTGGAGAAATGGAGAGGACCAGCAAGTCTCTCGGCAGCTGCGAAGCAACAAGAAAAATTATCGAACTTATGATGGGGCTTTTAAAAAAAAAGAGAACACAGAGCACAGAACACAGACATCAGATGATCAGGAAAATTAATTGAGACAGTTGTCAGGGTGCAGGGTGCAGAAAAAAACAGGCCCGGTCTTTCCTGCACCCTGCACCCTGACAACTGTACCCTTTGAACAGATACAAATTATTTAAACAACGGAGAAGGATTTTAATATATGTACAAAAGATTTGAAAGAGTGCACTTTGTAGGTATCGGAGGTATCGGCATGAGCGGTATTGCCGAGGTTCTGAATAATCTCGGTTATGAAGTCGGCGGCTCGGATTTAAAAGAGTCGGAGACAACTAAACGCTTAAGGGAACTGGGAATCAATATTAACATAGGGCATAAAGAAGAGAATATTAAAAAGGCGGATGTTGTAGTTATATCTTCAGCGGTTTCTTCCGGCAACCCGGAAGTGGAGGCTGCAAGAAAGCTCTTAATCCCGGTCATACCGAGGGCTGAAATGCTTGCAGAGCTTGCAAGACTTAAATATGGAGTGCTGGTTGCAGGAGCACACGGAAAGACAACAACAACATCTCTGATTGCCGGTCTTCTCGGCGATGGCAAGCTGGACCCGACTGTTGTAATAGGAGGGAAACTCAAAGGCATGGGAAGCAACGCAAGACTCGGCTGGGGTGAGTTCCTTGTAGCTGAGGCAGATGAAAGCGACGGTTCATTCCTGAAACTTACGCCGACGATTGCTGTTGTAACAAATATCGATAATGAGCATATGGATTTCTTCAAGAACATTGATGAGATAAAAGCCGCCTTTCTTTCATTTATAAATAAAGTGCCGTTTTACGGACTCTCTATTTTGTGCGGCGATAATGAACATATAAAAGAACTTTTGCCAAAGGTTCAGAGAAGGTTTATTACATATGGACTGAGTGAAGGCATGGACCTTGTGGCAAAAGATATCAGGATAGAGGGTCTCAGATCAGGATTTGAGGCTGTTTTAAACGGCAGATCACTCGGCTTATTTGAAGTGCCGCTTATAGGCTCCCATAATGTATGCAATTGTCTTGCTGCAATTGCAGTTGCCAATGAGCTCAAGGTCAACATTGACATCATAAGAGAGTCGCTTAAGAATTTCAGCGGTGTCCAGAGGAGGTTTGAGCTGAAAGGGATGGTATCCGGAATCAATGTTATAGATGATTACGGCCACCATCCTACAGAGATAGCAGCGACGTTGAAAGCGGTAAAAGAAGCGATGCTACAGAAGACAGAAGTCAGGAGTCAGGAGTCAGGAGTCAGAACTCAGAACTCAGAACTCAAAACACAGACTACGGAACACGGAAGGTTGATCGTTCTTTTTCAGCCGCACAGATATACGAGGACAAGAGATCTGCTTGGTGAATTTATCGACGCCTTTATTGATGCGGACAAGGTGGTTTTGATGGACATATATCCTGCAGGAGAAAAACCGCTGCCGGGAGTAAATTCGGAACTCTTGTACAGGGGAATAAAGGATACGGGTAAAGACATTGAATATATCGGGGAGAGGGATGTGATACTAAGCTATCTTGAGGCGGAAGTAAAGGAAGCTGATACGCTGCTGACCCTGGGTGCGGGTAATGTATGGAAGATTGGCGAAGAGTTTTTAAGGATGAAGAATGAAAGATATGAAATCTGAAATCAAAGAGCTTATTAAGGGTGAAATAAAATTCGATGAACCCATGTCCGCGCATACTTCGCTGAAAATAGGCGGGCCTGTTGAGATTATGGTATTCCCTGAGGACCCGGTATCGTTAAAAAATATTCTACTGGCTGCAGAGAAAGAAAATATACCGGTGTTTGTATTCGGGGCAGGAACTAACCTCCTTGCCGGAGACGGAAAGATTGAGGGCATAGCCGTCTCTTTGAGGGCATTTAGAAATATGGAGCTTACCAGGGAGACCGACGACAACCATCTTGTTTTATATGTGGGTTCAGGCGTACCCCTTGCTTTGCTTGTCAATCTTGCGCGAAAAAACGGATATTCAGGAATCGAGGCCCTTGCCGGGATACCGGGGTACATCGGCGGTGCTGTTTATATGAATGCAGGCTCGTTTGGCACGGAGATCAGAGACGTGGTTGTCTCTGTTGCAATCATGAACACGCACGGAGATATTACTATTATGGAAAATGATAAACTCTGTTTTTCATACAGGAGCGCAAACCTTCCCGAAGGTTCGATCATACTCAGCGCCAATTTTGTTCTCAAAAGAGACGACCCTGTTGAAGTTGGAAAACGCACTGAAGAATTCCTGAAAAAGAAAAAAGCCGTGCAACCCCTCGGAGAATTTTCAGCCGGGTGTGTCTTCAAGAACCCGGCAGGCGATGCCGCCGGCCGGCTGATAGATGCCGTTGGTTGCAAAGGCATGAGGGCCGGTGATCTGGAAGTAAGTTCGATGCATGCAAATTATTTTATTAATAAAGGCAAGGCTACCTGCAGGGACTTCATTAAACTCATGGAAACGGTAAAGTTAAAGGTTAAAGAATACAGCGGAATTGAACTTGAGCCTGAGGTGAAGATTATTGGGAGCAATTAGTTGCTTTGGAATTCAGAGGTATTTGGCTGGAAAGAGAAAAAGGAATATTTAAATGACTAAACTGATTACGAAAAAGCGGATTGGAGTTCTGATGGGAGGGTTTTCCTCTGAGAGGGACATTTCTGTAAGGAGCGGCCTTGCAATATATCAGAGTCTGCAGGAGCTCGGCTATAATTCTGTTCTTATAGATGTTAATAAAGATATAGTTAACGTCCTTAAGAAAGATAAGGTGAAAATTGCATTCCTTGCATTGCATGGCGGAACAGGTGAAAACGGTGCAATTCAGGGATTGCTCGAAGTGTTGGGCATACCTTATACAGGTTCCTCTGTTCTGGCATCGGCACTTGCCATGGACAAAGAGGCGTCAAAGAAAATATTCTCATATCACGGTCTGCATGTTGCGCCGTTTATCATAGTGAGGAAGGCAAAGAGTACGAAAAAAGGAAAATCAAAAAACGTGGAAACAGAGACTGAAGGTGTATACACATTCCCTGATTTCCCGAATCCGGCCTTTGAATTGCCGTGGGTTGTCAAGCCGGCTGCAGAGGGCTCCAGCATCGGGGTCAGCATAGTTAAGGAAGAAACCGGTCTGAATGCCTGTCTGGAAAAGACCTTTTCATTAGGCCGGAGGGTGATTGTCGAAAAATTCATTGAAGGCAAGGAGCTCCACATAGCGATACTCGGTGATAAAATCCTCGGCGGAGTGGAAGTAAGGCCGTCACTGGAGTTTTACAATTATGAGGCCAAGTATACCTCTGGACTGACTGAATATATAATGCCGCCGGAGGTCGATGAAAAGACTTATGAAAATACAAAAAATATGGCCCTCAAAGCCCATCTGGCCATTGGATGTTCCGGTGCGACAAGGGTGGATTTTATGGTAGACGGGAATAATACACCGTATATCCTTGAGGTGAATACATTGCCCGGCATGACTACAACGAGCCTGCTTCCGAAAATCGCAGGGTCTGTTGGCTTGAGCTTTAATGATCTTATAGAGGAGATTGTCCGGCTTGCGGTCAAAGAAAAAGAATAAAAAACGCAAATCCGCATACCGCCGCGGTGAGAAACTGGCGATATTTTTCAAAAGGGGAACGGTTTTCCTCCTCTTTGTCGTCCTCGCTGCAGCGCTTGTGCTGGGTTTGAAAATGTTTGCACAACAATTCAGTGTAAAGGAAATTGTAGTTTCCGGAAACTATCATCTTGACAAAAAAGACATTTTAAGCGCCTTGAAAATAAAGAAGGGTGAGTCCCTTTTGAGGCTTGATTTCAAAGATATTGGTGAGGGTCTTAAACAGAATGCATGGATTAAAAATGTGGCATTGAGGAAACAGTTCCCCGGGACCGTTGTGATAAAAGTTAAAGAGGCTGTTCCAAAGGCCCTGCTGAGCCTTAAAAAGCGGTTATATCTTATCGATGAAGATGGCAGGATATTAGAGCGGATAAAAGGTGAAACCACACCATTTCTCCCGGTAATAAAGGATATTGACCCGGAGAACAGCAAGGGTATTGCCGAGGCATTGAAGCTGGTTAAAGCCCTCTCTGAAAAGAATGGCTTTATTGACAGGGGATACATAGAAATAGGACTTGAGTCATACGGGCTTACCATAAGTATTGATGGTGAGTTTATAAAGGTCGGTTACGGAAGATATTCGGAAAAATTTGAGAGGTGGATAGAGCTTGAACCGGAGATAAGAAAAAGAGGTGTGCCGGTCAAGTATGTAGATTTGAGATTCAAGGACTCGGTTATCGTTAAACCAATGAAAAAAATCAAAGGAGATAAATCTTCTTAACATGCATCTTGGTTTTTTAAAAAATCTGTCTGAGAAGAGCGGCAGGCTTGTTGTGGGCCTTGATGTGGGGACCACGAAGATTTGCGCTGTTGTGGGTGAGATTAATCCGGCTAAGGAAACGGATGAAGGGATTTTCCCTGGCGGGTTAAACATTATCGGAACAGGCAGGGCCTTTTCCAGAGGCATTAAAAAGGGTGTAATAACGAATATCGAGCATACAGCCGGGGCAATTATGGAAGCGGTGCAGGAAGCAGAGAGAGCGGCAGGCGTTGAGATAAAGGCCGTTCATATAGGCATTACAGGCGGACACATAGGTTGTCTTTCAAGCCACGGCGTAATAGCTGTAAAAGAAAAAGAGATCGGCCAGAAAGAAGTTGATAATGTCATAGATGCGGCAAAGGCAGTGGCAATTCCATTTGATATAGAGATGCTTCATGTAATTCCGGCAGGATTTAAGGTGAATGGACAAAACGGTATTACCGATCCGCGCGGGATGAGTGGCGTGAGGCTTGAGACCAATGTCCGGATTATTACGGCAGCGGCAACTTCAATACAGAATTTGGTAAAGAGCTGCCGGAAGGCGGGACTTGATGTGATTGATATTGTTTTTCAACCCCTTGCCTCTGCTGAAGCGGTTTTGACACAGGATGAAAAGGATCTCGGAGTTGCTGTTATTGATATCGGCGGCGGTACAACGGATATTGCGCTTTTTCATGAGGGTAATATTTACCATTCCGCAGTCCTGGCCATAGGCGGCGGCAATTTTACAAATGATATTGCTGTAGGATTGAGAACTCCTACCAGGGAGGCCGAGCGGATAAAGAAAAATCACGGCTGCACAATGCTCTCCTGCATTAAAGGTGATGAGGAGATAGAGGTCGGTTTTGCAGACGGAAAATTATTCAGAAAGATCCCGAGACGTTACCTCGTCGAGATCCTTCAGCCCCGCGCAGAAGAACTCTTTGGTTTATTGAAAGATGAGATTACAGGCAAAGGCTTTCAGAAGATCATGAATTCGGGAGTTGTGCTTACAGGCGGGGCGGTCCTGATGGAAGGAATGGATGTAATGGCTGAGAACATACTTGAGCTCCCTGTGAGGATCGGAAGCCCTGCAGGTATTGAAGGGGTTGAAGATGTGAAAAACGATCCTGCCTTTGCAACAGGAGTCGGACTGGCGCTTCACGGGGCGGAAGAAGATATGGCGGAACAGGTGACCGATAACGGGAGCATATTCCCGGACATCAGGACAAAGGTGAGGGCATGGTTCAGTGATGTACTGAGATTAAGAAATTGAGATGAAACTGAAATTATAAATAGACAATTTTATAAGAGAAAGGAGAATGGCATGAAGATTTTTGAAATGGAGGAGATACAGAACAAGGCTGCAAAGATCAAAATAGTCGGAGTCGGAGGCGGGGGAAGCAATGCAGTAAACAGTATGATAGCATCAAGCCTGCAGGGTGTTGAATTTGTAGCTGTTAATACAGATGCCCAGGCCCTTGAATCATCCCTTGCGCACCAGTGCCTGCAAATAGGCAACTCATTAACCAAGGGGCTTGGCGCTGGGGCCAACCCTGAAATCGGAAGGCAGGCGGCCTTAGACGATAAGGATTTAATAGAAGACGCAGTAAAAGGGTCAGACATGGTCTTCATAACAGCCGGCATGGGCGGCGGGACAGGAACCGGGGCATCTCCGGTTGTTGCAGAGGCTGCCAGGGAGCAGGGTATTCTTACTGCGGCCGTGGTCACCCGGCCTTTTCTTTTTGAGGGCAATAAAAGAGGAAGGAATGCCGAACAGGGAATCAAGGAATTAAAAAAACATGTAGATGCAATTATCATTGTTCATAATAACAGGCTCCTGGATATTACCGAAAAGCATACGCCGTGGCTGCAGGCATTGAATCTTGCAAATGATGTATTAAGACAGGCCGTAAAAGGAATTTCCGACCTGATTCTTGTGCCCGGTCTGATTAACCAGGATTTTGCGGATATAAAGACTATACTTTCAGACAGCGGAAAGGCCCTCATGGGTATTGGCAATGCGGATGGTGAAAACAGGGCAATTACTGCAGCCAAGATGGCAATCAAAAGCCCCCTGCTGGAAGAGACCTCCATTGACGGAGCCAGGGGTGTCTTAATAAACATTACCGGAGGCTCCTCCCTTTCATTTCACGAGGTTCACGAGGCAGCCAGCCTCATAAGCGATGCCGCTGATGATAATGCGGAGATAATTTTCGGTTCAGTCATTGATCCCGACCTTGACGACAGGATAGTGATTACTGTAATTGCAACGGGATTTGAAGAGAAGCCCAAGGCCGTTATGCCCTCATATGACAAGTGGAGACCATCAAGAGATATGAATACCCTGAAGGGCTCAAGCAGGCTTTTGTCAAAGGCCGCAATCAAAGACGATGTAAATAAAAATGATGAAAACTACCTCGATGTCCCGACCTTTATGAGAAAGAGCGGCCTTAATGATAAGGGGGATGTAAAGACGGTTTAATGGAAATGTGAATTGAGCGATTTTTTAGTTATGTCGTTATCGGCGTGAGAACGGGAACCCGGAGAAAACAGGGGGGCCGGATTCCCGCTCAAATAGTGCTGGGGTCAGGTCTTTACTTTTGCTCTTTTGTTTTTAAGCATGTATAATAACTTTTATGGCAAGACCGTTAAGGATAGAATACGACGGAGCAGTATATCATGTAACCTCCAGAGGCAATGCAGGAAAGCCCATCTTCAAAGATAACCTTGACCGGAGCATCTTTCTTGAAACACTCCACAAAGCAAACAAAAGGCATAACCTTCTGTGCCATGCATATTGCCTGATGAACAACCATTATCACCTTATCATAGAGACCCCGGACGGGAACCTTTCAAAAGGAATGAGACAGATAAACGGTGTATATACACAGAGCTTCAATAGACAGCATAATAAAGCAGGCCATGTATTTCAGGGCAGATACAAAGCGATATTGATACAGAAAGAGAGCCATCTGATAGAAGTATGCAGATATGTTGTATTAAATCCTGTAAGGGCAAAAGCGGTAAAGAGGCCTGAAGACTGGAAGTGGAGCAGCTACAGGGCAACAGCAGGAATGGAGAAACCTCACTCATCTTTAACAACTGATTGGATAACAGGACAGTTTGCAATAAGGAAGATGACAGCCCAGAAGAAGTACAGAGAATTTGTAGCCGCAGGAGTTACAGAAGAAAGCATCTGGAAGGATCTAAAGGGTCAGAGCTTATTAGGAGAAGAGGATTTTGCAGAAGGTCTGATAAATTATGTAAAAGGTTATGACGAGATAGAAGAGATACCCAAAAGTCAGAGATACTTGAACAGGCCTGAGTTGAAAGAGATATTCAATGAAGATACGCTTCTAAACAAGAGAAGAAGAGATGATAAGATAAAAGAAGTGGTAGAGAAGTATGGCTACAGTCAGAAAGAGGTATCGCAATATCTGAAGATGCATTATTCAACAATAAGCAGAATAATGACAAGAAAACAGCAAAAGTAAAGACCCTGTCGTTGCTTTCTTATTATATGCTTCCGATTATTATGGGAATCACCATGGTAATTTAACAGAAGATAACACCTACGGCAATGGATCCCAAGCAGGCAAAGATGATGATGCTTATGCCGATAGTATTTACGTTTATGTTCCTGCAATTCGCCGCAGGGCTGGTTCTCTACTGGCGTAAACAACATCCTCGGCATTATCCAGCAGTATTACGCAAATAAAAAAGCAGCGTAACAGTTGAAAATACTATCCTATTCGGCATAACCCGGGACGCATCCCTTATTTTTTCTCCGAATCAAGCATCTCTGCTGAAAGACGGCGGGGAGGGCCCTGTATGATCCGCATATATTACCCGGAAAATAGCTTGCATTAACCCGCATGTCACGCTAAGATAAAGCAGCAGCGTGGTTGGAGGTATTTGTATGCCGTCAAAAATAAAAGAGATTAAGGAAGAAGTCCACCGACTTCCCTCAAATTAAAGGGCTCAACTATCAGGGCACTTCATAAGCAGTTTGGATGAAGTTATAAGCCCCGGAAGCTGAAAGCCGGCGGGAAAATAATGTAAGTGTCCATAGCCCTAAAAAAACAAAAGGAGGAAATAAATGAAAAAGAAGAGCGGGCTGCTTCGTATGACACCCAGTGTCGGCAAAGACTTGATTGAAGATGGAATCCTCAGGTCGTTTGCTGACCCCGCAGGAACCAGATACAAGGCCAGGAGTGTTGAGAAGGCTTTTGAGACATTTCTTGAGAAGGAGAAAAGTAAACTCAAGACGGGAAAGGTGGACCTCAAGAAGGAGAAAGACGCAAAGGGTGCAAGTATTCAGCGGAGACGGTATCAACAGTATCTGAACGGTTTGAAGGTAATTGGCGCTGAATTGCGGATAATAGTAGATCGTCGCCGTGCTGCTGTTATTCAATCCGTAAACAAGTTGGTCTATGATTTGAAAGATGCCCCCTCCAAAGAGTCGGCGAAACCGGTCGAAAAAGTCACCAGGGCAATTCTGACTCCATTCAGCAGTGATTACGGGGCAGCAGAGATTAGAGAGACTGAGTTGGCATATCTCCTGTATACTGATCGTCCGCCACTGCTTGAAGACAGACCCGGAAATGCTCCTGTGTCGGTTCTGAGTGCAGGTAAGAAGCCGGATGGAAAGCTGCATCTGGTTTATAACACACTTGTTGTAACCAGCGACCCATCAGACGGTTTTCAGGTTGTTGCGGATGCAGTCACGGGAAGAATTCTTTATATACGCCTTAGAACCCGCAAGGCAAACGCTCAGCTATATGTATATATGCCTGATCCCGTCACCTCCACGGATGATGGTTCACTCAATTCAGGTACGCCGCAAAACCAGCTCAATCCGGAGCGTGTGGAAGTGCCTGTTGAGGTATATCCGGCCTCCGGAGGCAAATACCGTTTGCAGGGAGACTGGGTTCGCTGTGCCGATGTTGAAGCTCCGGGTTTTAGCCAGCCTGAAGAAAATTCTGCGGTATTCAAATATGGCGCCAAGGACAGAAAATTCCTGAGCTGCAATGCCTATTACTGGCTTGATAGTTTGATTCGATATCTCAGGACCCTCGGTGTAGATGAATTTAACAATGCCGTGAACGGGGTGATAGAGGTAGACGCACAGGCGTGGAATGGCCAGGATCAGAGCTCATTCGTTGACTGGACAAATCCACCGCAGATTAAACACGGCGAAGGAGGTGTGCCTGACGCAGCGGATATGGGTGTTATTGTCCATGAATACGGTCATGCGGTTTTCTTTTATTTAGGAAGTAACCATGGGGGGAGCGGCTCATATGAACACAGCGTTTGTGATGTGCTGGCCTGTAGTTACAGGGACCGTTTCAACCCGAACGGCAACAGGCGGACAGAGGTGTTTCCGTGGGACAACAACGCCACCGATCGATGGAGTACGGAACGTACTCTCGATCGGGCTGAGCGATTTGATGACCTGAATTTCAACACTTACAGTTCTAATCTCCGCAATTCGATGCTCGGAACAGCATTCTGGGAGTGCTATATCGGCATGGGAGGCGAGTCTCCGCATGTTCATGTCAGAAATGCTGCGGCAGACGCGATGACGCGTACTTTGATGGAAATGCTTCTAATTGTCCCGGACGACAATTCAACGGGTCTGGCGCATGCACGAAGTATGGCCGAGGGCTGTATTACCGCCGACACCGCCCTTACAGGCGGACTTTACAGTAACGTCATGTACGATACGTTTGTAAGGAGAGGGCTGTTTCCGGAAAGGGAAGTAGACGTCTATATCAGAGACAGTGCAGCCGACACAGGCGACCATCCGAGTCCTGTACCACACTGGACTTCACCTGATATCTGGGTGCGCAATAATGGCCCTGATGAAGAGGGCGAAAATCCGGACGCCGGGCATCAGCCTCCTATCAACAATGTGCCGAATTATATGTATGTACGCGTACATAACAAAGGGGCCGAAGTGGCTGAAAACTTTACCGTGGATGCATATCATTGCAACCCCGGCACTGGAATGATCTGGCCTGATCATTTCGAACTCATGGGCTCTCTGGATATAACCGACTCCATTGCATCCGGCAGCAGCATCAGGGTAGGGCCTTTTATCTGGACCCCTGAAATAGAGGACCATGAGTGCCTGCTTGCAATTGTTCGTGGCGCAGACGATCCGGCGATTTCCGACACATTAATCGGATCAGTAGAGCACTGGAAGATAGTCCGTTTTGACAACAATGCCGGGCAGCGCAATGTTGCTCCCGCATTTTCGAGTCCGGGGGGGAAGACAAAGACCACATTCGTGGTGCACGGCACTTCCCACAAATCAACAAATACCCTGGCGCTGGATGCATCTGCGTTCCCGGATGACACAACAATTGAGGTGCGTATTCCAAAAAGCGTCAATGACAACGCCGTCATTTCCGGCCTGAACCTGTTGAAAGCCAACTCCCGATACGCAACGTTGCAACTCACAGGGGGTACCGTCGGAGAAATAAACGGCTTTGATCTTGCTGCACATGATGACATAAATGTCACGATTACCATCGACTTCTCTTACAAAGCCAAACACCTGAAACGTTATAACCTTATCGCAACCCAGATACAGGATGATCAGGTAGCCGGCAGAATGACCATCGAGATAACGGCAGTCAAGGAGAGTGAGGATTACGTATACGCCAACCCCCGGAGCAAAGAGCTTCATACCATTCACTGCCCCTTCTGGAACAGGATCAGCCCCTGGAACAAGATACCGTTCCAGTCAGTGCAGGACGGGCTTGCCAGGGGATACGATGGATGTGCGTTCTGTCTTTCTGAATACAACACCGGCTAAGCCCGGTCATATATTACTTGCAGATGCTGATGCGGGACCGATCAAATCAGTCCCGCATATCTATTGCAGGGAATCTCGGAGAAAGGACTCGTTTTATAGAATGAAAAATTTATCGCAGGAGTTTTATCCACCACCGGATAAGCGTAAGAAACCGGATATCCCTCTCGTCAAATCAAGGGTCGTCAAGCGCAAATGGTCCGGAACACTGCCGGATAAATACATTGCTGCATTAACCGAACAGGTCTCTCAGAGCAATATCACCCAATGGGTAAATGAACTATGTTCCTTTCATACACGACATACAAAATCCAACTACATCAATCAGGTTGCCGCCTGGTTGAACGACCGCTTTGTGGAATTCGGGTATACCGATATATTTGCCCACGAATATACTCAACAGGGATACAACCTGAAAAATATAATATGCACCAAGTCCGGCAGCGTCAATACAGGTCAGACGATCATAGTGTGCAGTCACTACGATTGCCGGATGGAGAATCTGGAGAATGCCGATGCCAGGGCGCCGGGTGCTGACGACAACGCAAGCGGTGTAGCCGTACTTTTAGAGCTTGCTCGTATTTTAAGGTCGGTTGAGCTTGAGGACGATATTCAATTTGCAGCATTTTCAGGTGAAGAACAGGGATATTGGGGGTCAATGGCCTATGCGCAATATATTCAAGACAACGATATTAACCTGGTGCGTCTTATAAACCTCGACCAAGTGGGGTATCCGCCATCAGATAATTCGGTAATTGTTGAACGGGATATGGGAAACTTGCCCGATAACAACCTGCCTTCAGAGGAATTCGGTACTGTTATGGCTCAGATGGCTGCCGACTATACAAATATGCCGGTTCAACTTGGTCCTACATACGGAAGTGACTATATGCCTTTTGAGGCTCGGGGATATGTGGTTATAGGCGCTTATGAGGCCGGAGACAATCCGAACTACCACACCGGCAGTGATATACCCGCCACAGTCGGCTATTCTTACATAACCGATATTGCCCGTATGGTCATAGGGACTCTGCTGTGGGAAACGGCATCAGTCACAGACGAAGCCGCTTCAGCAACTGACATCTATATACGGGATAACACCAGCGATACAGGAGACCAGCCGAGCTCATATCCCCATTGGAAATCACCCGATATATGGGTGCGGAATAACCCGCCGGATACAGAAGGAGAAGATCCTGAAGGGGGGCATCAGCCTCCCATCAATAACCAGCCTAATTATCTTTACACCCGGATTAATAACAAAGGGGGTCAACCTGCCTCGGAAGTAACGGTGAAGGCTTATCATTGCAATCCTGCAACCGGTCTGATATGGCCGGATCATTTTGAATTCATGGGAGAAATCATTTTATCCGAATCAATTTTGCCCAACGATTCCATCCGTGTGGGACCATTTGTCTGGACACCACACATAGTGGACCATGAATGTCTTTTTGCAATAGCCTCGGCAACTGAAGACCATGCAATTACCGACATCTACAACAGCAGGCTTGATCACAGTCTGCTGGTCCGTTATGACAATAATGTAGGACAAAGGAATGTCGCACCGCAAAACTCGGTGCCGGGAGGCAAGACAAAAGCAATGTTTCTGGTTTATGGTGATACTATTCCGTCGTCAAACAGCGTTTCCATAGATGCTTCGGCTTTCCCCCCGGATACCCGCATTCAGGTACGTGTCCCCCGGTTCTTCGTTGGGCGGGCAGAGCAGGTTCCGGGGTTCAGAGTCCTTCGCATGAACTCGCGATGGGTCTATCTTGCACTGGCCGGCGGTGAGACCGGAACGATCAGGGACTTCCCTCTTCAGGCAGAAGAAAGAGGGAGTGTTTCCATGACGGTTGATTTCTCATACAACGCTGTAGACAAGCAGGTCTACTCTCTTCAGGCGACCCAGGAAAGAAACAGCAGGGTGGCTGGGCGGTACACGATAGAGATAACTGCCGTCAAGGAAACCGGGGACTTTGTGTTCGGCAACCCACGCAGTATGGAGCTGCACACGGTGAAATGTCCTTTCTGGAGCAGGATCAGCCAAAAGAACAAGATTCCATTCGAGACAATAGCAGACGGTCTTGCACGCGGATATAACGGATGCGCTTTCTGCCTGAATCCTTATGACACAGGGTAATGATCCAGCGGAGATAAGTTCCGGTTGACGGGTCTGTTTTTTTGTAAGCTGTGGTAATATACTTTAATGTTACATAAATATGGCAGATGAACCGGGGTATGCAGGAGGCAGTCCATGATCTTCCTGCTATGTCCGGATTCACCATATCTGAAATGAAACACCGTGGAGAAAAGACCATCTGCTGCGGTGAGGGCGGGACTGTGGTTAAAGTATTCATAAGGTAACAGAACGATGGATGAATTTGAACTGAACTTAGGTGAAGAGCTTGAGGCAGAAGAGAAAGGGGAGGTAAAATCACCTCCGCTTTATAAGGTTTTTCTTCTCAATGATGATTATACGACAATGGAGTTTGTTGTTCATATTCTTGAAAAGGTTTTTCACAAGCCACCTGTAGAAGCCGCACAGATAATGCTTCATGTCCACAAAAACGGGAAGGGACTTGCGGGTGTTTACAGCCATGAGATTGCCGAAACAAAAATAGCCGCAGTACATGAGCTTGCCCTCAGGAACAGCTTTCCGCTTAAATGCACTATGGAGAAGGAATGATTAATAAAGAACTGGAAATAACCATTGAGGCTACTGTAAGGGATGCAGAAGCCCGGCGTCATGAATACCTTACAGTAGAACACATCCTGTTTGCCATCCTCCATGATGAATGGGGCATTGAGATAATTGCCGCCTGCGGAGGCAATGTTGCAAAACTCAAGTCAGTGATAGAAAGTTTTTTTGAGGAAAAAATCCCGAAGCTGCACGGAAATTCCGGGGGCTATCCTGAACCCACCATTGCCTTCAGGCGGGTGTTCCAGACAGCGGTAAATCATATCAGGTCCGCTGAAAAACCCGAGGCGGATGCCGGTGATATTCTTTCTGCCATTTTTCTTGAAAAAGATTCACACGCCGTACATTCTCTTTTATCAGAAGGCATAACACGCCTTGATGTATTGAATTATGTCTCTCACGGGATATCAAAAGCAGTAGGCGAGCCCCTGGGAGAAACCCCTCTTGAGACAAAAAGCACTCCAGGCAAAAAAGATATTCCCAGAAGGGACGCTTTGACACAATTTACGATTGACCTGGTACAGAAAGCGGCTGACGGCGGAATTGACCCCCTTGTGGGCCGTGATAATGAATTAAAAAGAACACTTCAGGTGCTTGGCAGGCGCAGAAAAAATAATGTTGTATTTGTAGGCGAACCGGGAGTGGGCAAGACTGCAATCGTTGAAGGTCTCGCTTTGAAAATCCATAAACGCGAGGTTCCCCGGCTTCTGAAAAATTCCCGCATTTTTTTGCTTGATATGGGCGGACTGCTTGCCGGCACAAAATACAGGGGTGATTTTGAGGCGCGTCTGAAATCTACCTTAAAAACTCTTGAATCTATTCCGGATGCAATCCTGTTTATTGATGAGATACACACTGTTGTCGGCGCAGGAGCAACAAGCGGCGGGTCCATGGATGCCTCCAATATTTTAAAACCCATTTTAAATACAGGCAAGTTACGCTGTATCGGCGCAAGCACTTATGAGGAATATAAAAATTATTTTGAAAAAGACAGGGCGCTTTCAAGGCGTTTTCAGAAAATTGAGGTTTATGAGCCTGATGCACAAGAAACATTCCGGATACTTAAAGGCTTAAAGTCCTACTATGAAGAACACCACGGGGTGAAGTACACTGATACTGCCCTCAGGGCCGCAGCTGATCTCTCTGCAAAATACATTAATGATAAATACCTTCCTGATAAGGCAATAGATGTTATTGATGAAGCAGGAGCGTTATTAAAGCTCTCGCCCCGCTTCGAACGTAAAAAGACAGTGGGCCAGCCTGAGGTTGAATCTGTTGTCGCTAAAATTGCAAAGATACCAAAGCGCAATGTCTCATCTTCTGATATGGATAAACTGAAAAGGCTGGAAGACGAATTGAAAAAGGCGGTATTTGGCCAGGATGAAGCTATCCATTCCTTAGCCTCTTCAATCAAAAGGGCGCGCGCCGGACTTGGATCGCCTGAAAAGCCCACAGGTTCATTTCTCTTTACCGGCCCAACTGGTGTTGGAAAGACCGAGGTCTCAAAAACCATCGCTTCTGTGCTTGGTATACAGTTCATACGTTTTGACATGAGTGAATATATGGAAAAGCATACTGTTGCCCGTTTAATCGGAGCACCGCCAGGCTATGTGGGATTTGACCAGGGCGGCCTGCTGACTGACTCTGTCAGAAAACACCCTTACAGCGTCCTTTTGATGGACGAGATAGAAAAGGCCCATCCGGATATTTTCAGCATTCTGCTTCAGGTAATGGATTACGCTACCTTGACTGATAACAACGGTAAAAAAGCAGACTTCAGAAATGTTATTTTAATTATGACATCAAATGCAGGCACGAATGAGATGGGTAAAAGCACTATCGGTTTTGGTGACAGAGGTAATGATACAAGGGCCAAAGGGAAAGATGCAATTAATAAATTATTCAGCGCTGAATTCAGAAACAGGCTTGACTCTTCCATCACCTTTAATTCACTCACACCGGAAATTATGAAAAAGGTGGTTGATAAATTTATAACTGAACTTAAACAGCAGCTTAAACCTAAAAAAGTCCTTATAACTCTCTCAGAAGATGCAAGAAATTGGCTTGCTGAACACGGTTATGATTCTCAATTTGGAGCAAGACCGTTAGGAAGACTTATCCAGACAGAGATTAAAGATGTTTTATCCGAGGAGGTCCTGTTCGGCAAACTCTTTAAAGGCGGAAAAGTTTTTATTGATCTGGATAAAGAAAAACTGGCCTTTGAGTATTCATCTTAATGTTGTAAAAACCATGCAGGTAAGCAGGGGCAATTCATGAATTGCCCCTACATCATCCCCTTTTCCAAAGGGGGATATTTTTTTGTCCCCCTTTGGAAAAGAGGGGTCAGGGGAGATTTTTTAATGCCGGTTTTTAAATTACCTGATGAACACATTTTCCCGCCGCCTGATCTTGCAGAAGACAACGGACTCCTTGCAGTAGGAGGAGACCTCAGTGAATCCCGTCTTTTGGTTGCCTATTCCATGGGGATATTTCCCTGGTATTCAGAAGGCGACCCTATTCTATGGTGGTCTCCTGATCCACGCCTTGTTTTATTTCCAAAAGAGCTGAAGATATCAAGAAGCCTGCGGCAGACAATAAAAAAGGGGGTTTTCAGGGCTACAATGGATACAGCATTTGAAGAGGTTATCACTAATTGCGCTGCAATACACCGGAAAGATGACGGAGGCACATGGATCACAGATGAAATGGCGGATGCATACATCCGTCTCCATCATTCAGGTTTTGCTCACTCCGTAGAAGTCCGGGCAGAAGGAGAACTTGCCGGCGGGCTTTACGGCATATCTCTCGGTTCTGCGTTTTTCGGGGAATCCATGTTTACCAGAAAAAGCAATGCCTCAAAGGTTGCTTTTGCAGCGCTTGTACAGCAGCTCGTGAAATGGAAATTTTCGTTAATTGATTGTCAAATCACCACCCCTCACCTCTCAGGCCTCGGCGCCCGCGAAATCCCCCGCAGTAATTTTTTGGAAATCCTGAAGTCGGCTTTGCAACATCCTGCGAAAAAAGAGAAGTGGAAGATTGAGGACAACTGCAATATTTCATTTATTCAGGCAGGAAAACCCTGAGTGTTATTAAGCAGAACGTGATAGCATCCATCCTTATCAAAGGCAGTTTTACCATCCTGGCGCTGATGGGATTTATTAATTTATGGGTTGCCGTAGCTGTCGGAGATATGGGTTCTTAACCTTGCCGTTATATTAAATTCGATAAGATTGACAAGGGTTAAGGCATGATGGCAATGGACTTTTTTTCATGGGCGGGTATATCCCGGACACCCAGGATGATTTTGTTCTATCCACTATTCGCTATAAAATCGTGAAGTTGCATAAAGTTCTGAACAAATCCAAACCTTTATTTTTTCAAAGGAATTAATGATCCTCGCAGAGCACAGGGGAGGCGGCACAGGATAGAAACCGTTGTGTCGATTGCAGCGGCTGCAATTATTATGTGGAATGCGCGGATACAGCGCTATTGCCGACTGGGCTAAGGCGCTTAGCCAACATGCGCTTGCTCGTTTCGACTGATGGTATTGAGCATGGCAGAATAGAGACACGGAAGATATGGTCAACCACATGTCTTAATGAGTACCTTGATTTCCCTCATGTAGGCCGGGCATTCATGATAGAACGAATTACAATCAACAAAAAAAACGGTAAAGAGTGCAGAGAGGTTGCCTATGGTATAAGCAGCAAAACATCGGAGGTTGCCAGTGCGGCACAGGTGCTTCAGGATAACCGTGGCCACTGGAGTATAGAGAACAAATGCCATTATATTATCGACTGGAATTATGACGAAGACCGCAGCCGTATACGGACAGGGTATGGTCCTGAAAATATAACACGTCTCAGGCGATTTGCTGTTGGAATTATTAAAAGCAAAGGCGTACGCAGCGTTGCCCGGAAAATGCGGCAGTTGACCCAAAATACTCGCGCTGTCTTTGATTATTTGAAATTATCTCGGAATAGTTGCTGCTTTTCAGATTCTTAACCTTTAGAACAAATTTACCGTGCCCGGACGCATCCCTGACTTGATAAAAATAAGGATAATGGGTATATTACATAATTTTATAACCCGGCATTTTTAATTTAAAGATAACGGAGGTTGCATGCGAAGAAAAACAATCACCCTACCACTTCTTTTTGCAGTTGTCATTTTAATTGCCTCAGGCTTCAGTGGAAGGTCCGCTTCAGCGCAGGAGAAAACAACAAAAAAATTCAAGGATACATGTATCACCTCTGAATGCCATGCCGCAATGGGCAAAGAGAAATTCGTTCATGGACCTGTCGCAGCTGTTGAATGTACAGTATGCCACGGAAAGTCTCCGAAACATAAGGAAAAGCCGGAAAAGTATAAATTCAGCCCCATAAAAGACGTTGCCGGAGCATGTTATTCCTGCCATGAAAAATTCAAGACCAAAAAATTTACTCACACTCCTTTTGCGGAAGGTGAGTGTATATCCTGCCACAGTCCCCATGGGTCACCCAATAAGTTCCAGTTGTTAGCCAAAGGAGGTAAACTCTGTTTTAACTGCCATGACGAAGAGCTTGTTGAGGGCAAATTCGTGCACGGACCTGCTGCTGTCGGCGGATGTGTGGCATGCCATGACCCTCACACTGCGGATTATGCAAAAAATCTCAGGGCAGAGCCCCCGAATCTATGCTTTATGTGTCATACGGACAAGGCAGAAGCTATCCGGAAGGCGGAGTTTGTTCATACGCCGGTCTCGGAAAATTGTACAAAGTGCCATAACCCCCACTCTGCCGCAAAACAATTTATGCTCGAATCCAATGCGCCCGAACTATGTTTGAACTGCCATAAAGACAAGAAAAAACAACTCAGCACTGCAGCCGTTAAACACGGGGCCATAGAAACAAAAAAGTCATGCCTTAATTGTCATGATGTACATATGTCGGACATTGCAAAAAATCTCATAATGGAGCCAATGGATTTATGCCTGAGCTGCCATGACAGGGAATATAAAAGAGATGTCGGCAAGAGTCTCATGAACATGAAAAAATGGCTGGCAGAAAATAAAGATCATCACGGACCTATTAAACAAAAAGATTGCTCCGGATGTCATAATCCTCATGGTTCGAATAACTTCAGGATACTCAGGAATCCTTATCCGCCTACTTTTTATAAACCGTTTGCCGTTGAAAACTACAACCTCTGTTTCAGTTGTCATGAAAAATCGATCGTTCTCAATCCCGAGACTACCAAATTGACCAACTTCAGGAACGGGAATGAAAATCTCCATTTCAAGCATGTTAATAAACCGATCAAGGGAAGGACATGCCGCGCATGTCATGAGACTCATGCGAGTAATTCCCCGAAACACATAAGGGAAGCCGTTCCTTTCGGTTCCTGGCAGTTGCCCTTAAACTACCAGAAGACAAAAACAGGTGGGAGCTGCATGCCGGGATGCCACAAGCTTAAAAAATACGACAGGGTAAAGCCGGTCAAAAATCAGGGCTGATATTTAAACTCATTCTCCGGAAGGCGGAGCTTTCTGTCTCGCGGAGTGAAAGGGGAGATTAACAAATGCTATTTCTTATTATGAGTCTTGCCGTCTTTCTACTGTTTACTCCAGCCGCAGAAGCGATCAGCATTTCCAGCGGTGAACGCGCTCCTGATTTTACATTAACCTCGGTTGAAGGAAAAACCATATCGTTAAGTGAATATAAAGGCCGGGCAGTAGTTCTGGTTTACTGGAGAACCGGGCAGAAACGGTCACTCCTTGCATTAAAAAACATTAATGATATTCTCAAAAAATTTAAAGGGAAGAATGTGCAGATAGCAAGTGTAATTGCAGGTAATGATAACCGGGAAGAGGCAATGGATATATTCGGCAAAAACAGACTCGACTTTCCCCTGCTTATCGATTCGGACAGACAGTTATACAGCGATTACGGGATCAGGGTTTTTCCTTCTACGGTCATTATTGACAGGGAAGGCGTAGTCGCCTATGCTATTCCGGGCCATCCGCTTAGTTATAAAACAAGACTTAGAGGATTCATCAAAAAAACCCTTGGAGAGATAGATGAGCGCGAGCTTGAAGAAACCTTATCCCCTCATAGAGAGAAAAAAGATCAGGCCGCTCTGGAGGCTGTAAGACTGTACAACCTGGCGCTGAAATTTACTGACTCGGGATTGCTTGACCTGGCGATAAATACTGCAATCAAATCTGTTGAGGCTAAACCTGAAATGATCAATTCCCATATTCTTCTCGGCTTCCTGTACCTTGAGATGAAAGATGCCGATAATGCGCTTGAATCATTTAATAAGGCCATTGAACTGGACCCTCAATCACATGACGCGAAAACAGGACTCGGCGGAGCGTTGATTTTAAAAGGGGATATTGACAGGGCCATAGAAATTCTTAATGCTGCTGCTGCGGTAAATCCATATCCGCAAATGACATACTATGAACTCGGCAAGGCTTATGAACTTAAAGGTGAAAAAGACAAATCCATAGAAATGTATAAAAAAGCTATCAAAAAAATTATCGATAAGCAGATTCTTCCTTCATCCATATCCAGATGCAAATAAGGATTTTCCTTTATATCATCCTGTTTTTCTTTATATCCTGTTTAACTGCTGAAGCCGCAGGGGAATCTATTGCACTCCGCTACCCTTCGGATAATACGATTATGGAATTCGGCCTTCTGGGCATTTCGCTGTATGTTCCGGAGGGTTCCGCTGAATTGATAAAGGCAAAAGTCAATGGCAAGGACATACTGAATATAATCCCCGGCCTGAGATATGAATGCTTTACTCTCCCACTGGCTTTAGGCTTAAACAGAATAAATATCACTGCGATAAGAGAGGGCAACCGGGTCTATGATCTCAATTTAAATGTTTTCCGGCGTTCAGACCTTGTAAGTGAATATATGAAAGCACCGCCCGGTTTTCAGAAAAATTATTTTCATATGAAAGATCATGAGCAATGCATTAAATGCCATATATTAAAGGCAAGGGAATTCGATAAAAAACCCATAAGTCCGATGTCGTTTGCTGCTGAAGCCTTTGACCGGCAGACAGTAATTGCCGCCACATCTACATGCTACTCCTGCCATAACAAGATAGCTTCCTATCCCTATGTTCATGGGCCTGTTGCCGTATGGAGCTGTCTGAGCTGTCACGACAAAGGATCCGAACCTAAATATTCCGTCAGGAAGCCTGATTCTGTTGTATGCTTTGGATGCCATATTGAGCAAAAAAACGACTGGAATTCAAAAAAATTCACCCATGGCCCGGTTACTATCGGTAAATGCACTATATGCCACAGTCCTCATGCATCTGAATATCCTTTTAATCTTTATAAGCCAACGTGGAACCTGTGCGTGAACTGTCACTCCGAAAAAGCAAACGGCAAGCATGTGCTTGCAGGCAATTTTTTTTCAGAAGGCCATCCTACCCGGAACAGGCCGGATCCTGTAAGAACAGGCAAGAAACTCACATGTGCAAGCTGCCATTCACCGCATGCCTCCAACTCACCTCACCTCTGGGCGTTCGATGTCAAGAGCTTGTTTGAATTATGCCAGAAATGCCATAATAAATAGCCGGTCACGGTGATCAGTACTTCAATTTTTTTGGATTTAAATAGCGCTAAATTGTTATAATTTCAAATTCGACTTAAACCTTCAAGGAGAGAACAAATATGAGTAAGATGGATGCTGTGGTTCCGACAAAACTGTCATTAGATGCTAAATTTAAATTCAGGTGCCACAAAGGCATAAAATGTTTTACCAGCTGCTGCAGTAATATAGAGATACTTTTGACACCTTATGACGTTGTGAGATTGAAAAAAAGATTAGGGATGTCTTCCGATGATTTTCTCGGGATGTATACTTACATGAAAATTGATGAAAATTCTTCACATCCCTTTGCGATACTGAAGATGTCCGACAATGACGAAAGGACATGTCCCTTTGTCACTGATGAAGGCTGCACGGTTTATACCGACCGGCCGGCCAACTGCCGCTATTACCCCGTGGGCCAGGGCACGATTAAGAAGGAATCGGGGAAAGACGGGCCGATACTGGAGGAGTTTTATTTCTTTATCAATGAACCCCACTGCTATGGATTTCATGAAAAAAAGGAGTGGACAATAGCTTCATGGAGAGAGGATCAGGAGGTTGATCACTATGACAGGGTCAACAGGGATTGGAAACCCCTCCAGTTAAGGAAAAATCTTCCCAGCAGCCCTGAGCTCGATCCCAAGAAACAGATACAGTTTTATATGGCGAGTTACAATCTGGATAAATTCAGGGATTATATATTCGAGAGCGATTTCCTGAATGTTTTTGATATTGATGAAGAGACCGTGGAGAAAATCAGGACGGATGATATTGAACTGATACAGTTCGGGGTAAAGTACATCAAATTTATAATGATGCTTGAGCAAAGCCTGACCCTCAAAAAAGATGCTGACAAGTATAAGAAAAACTAACTGCTCAGGCTCAAAGTGACAAAGGCACAAAGTTTAAAAGAAATACAAGGGAAGTTTTTTTCCCTTTGCTACTTTGTACCTGCATGAGCAGTTATATATTTATCATTTAAATTAAAGGAGGATTTATTATGGATTGGGGAATGAAGAACCGTTTGTCAAAAGTTATTCCGTCGGATGGTCACTGTTTCTTTCTTCCGATAGACCACGGATATTTTCAGGGGCCGACCAGATGTCTGGAGAGGCCGGGTGAAACCATTAAGCCCCTGCTGCCTTATGCCGATGCATTATTTGTTACAAGGGGGGTATTACGCAATGCAATAGACCCGGTAAAGAGCAAACCGATTATTCTCAGGGTATCCGGGGGCACCAGCATGGTTGGGGAAGATCTCGCAAATGAGGGACTGACCACATCCGTAAAGGAGGCCATTCGTTTAAACGTCGATGCCGTGGGCATGTCTGTCTTTATCGGAACTAAGTACGAGAAGGAAAGCCTGTTAAACCTGGCAAAGCTTGTTAACGAATGTGAAGATTACGGAATTCCTGTAATGGCGGTGACAGCAGTCGGCAGGGAGCTTGAAAAGAGGGATGCCCGTTATCTCGGCTTATGCTCCAGGATAGCCGCAGAACTGGGCGCAAGGGTAGTGAAGACTTACTGGTGTGAAGATTTTGAAAGGGTTACTAATGGATGTC
The DNA here is from genome assembly GCA_002897895.1 of bacterium BMS3Abin06. GTDB lineage: Bacteria > Nitrospirota > Thermodesulfovibrionia > UBA6902 > UBA6902 > BMS3ABIN06. Next base: position 4,288 of record BDSY01000087.1, on the reverse strand, counting down.
CTGTGCCGGTGGTTATGGCAGGCGGCCCGAAGTGTGAAACAGAGCTTGAAGTTATGGAGTTCGTCTATGACGGCATACAAAAAGGCGCTATCGGTATAAACCTGGGGAGGAATGTCTGGCAGAACCCGCATCCTGTTGCGATGATGAAGGCATTACGGGCAATTGTTCATAAGAAAGCCACGCCTCAAGAGGCAAACGGGATTTTCGAGGAAGAGAAAAACAAAACAAAAAAGAAATAAGACCGGTTACTGAACTATGCGCGTTTTAATGTATTACAACAATAATGATGTAAGGGTCGAGGAAATGCCTGTGCCGGAGACAGGGCCGGGTGAACTTCTGGTAAAGGTCTTTGCGAGCGGTATTTGCGGGAGTGACGTTATGGAATGGTATCGCATCAAAAAGGCCCCCCGGGTGCTGGGACACGAAATAACCGGCGAGATTGTCGAGGTCGGCGATGGTGTTAAAAAATACAAAAAAGGCGACAGGGTTTTTGTCTCGCATCACGTGCCGTGTAATACATGCCATTATTGTCTCCACGGTTATCATACTGCATGTGATACGCTTCACAGGACAAATTATGATCCCGGGGGGTTTGCCGAATACATTCGTATCCCGCAGATAAATGTGGAAAGCGGTGTATATATCCTTCCTGATGGAATGTCTTATGAAGAAGGCACTTTTATAGAGCCTTTAGCCTGCGTAGTGCGCGGACAGAGGCTGGCCGGTCTTAAAGCAGGTCAGACAGTTCTGGTCATCGGCAGCGGGATATCCGGTTTGATCCATATAAATCTTGCACGCGCCCTGGGGGCAGGCCGGATTATAGCAACGGATATTACCGGATACCGGCTGAAGGCAGCCGCGCGTTTCGGAGCTGATGCCGTGATAAACGCAAAAGACGATGTTCAAAAAAGTTTGCTGGAGATCAATGAAAACAGGCTTGCCGATCTTGTAATTGTTTGTGCAGGGGCGCTTTCAGCTTCAACCGATGCATTGAAATGTGTTGACCGCGGGGGTACGGTTTTATATTTTGCCGTTCCTGAACCGGAAGTCATGGTTCCTGTGCCGATGAATGATCTCTGGCGCAATGAGATAACATTGATGACTTCATACGGTGCAAGCCCTTTAGACTTAGAGACAGCCATAAAACTAATAAGCAGCCACAGGGTTGATTTAAGTGAAATGATTACGCATAAATTAACTTTCAAGGATGGCGGAGCGGGTTTTCAGCTCGTGGCTGAGGCAAAGGAATCTATCAAAGTAATCTTTGAACCACATAAGAATAAATAGTAGAAATCAGACTTTCCTTGTAAATCCTGTCAAAAAATTATATATCGGAGGTAAACATGTCTTTAGTAGTTGTAGGCTCGGTTGCATTTGATTCTGTTAAGACCCCGTTTGGTGAAGTGGATGAAGTTCTTGGTGGTTCCGCCACATATTTTTCCACGGCGGCAAGTTATTTTACAGATGTCTCGGTAGTTGCTGTTGTGGGTACTGATTTCCCTGATACCCACCTGAAATTTCTGAAAAGCCGCAAGATTGATATTGAGGGAATCGAGAGAATCGAAGGCCGGACATTCAGGTGGAAGGGTGAGTATGGATATGAATTGAACGAGGCACGCACACTCGATACGCAGCTCAATGTCTTTCAGTCATTCAAACCCAGACTGCCTGAAAGTTACAGGGACAAAAAAATCGTCTTTCTTGCAAATATTGACCCGGATTTGCAAAGGGATGTATTAAATCAGGTAAAAAAACCTGCCCTTGTTGCCTGTGATACAATGAACTTCTGGATAGAAGGAAAGAGGGATTCTCTTCTCGATACACTTAAATTGGTTGATATACTCCTTATTAACGACGGAGAGGCAAGGGAACTTTCCGGTGAGCCCAATCTCGTTAAGGCTGCGAATATCATACATTCATACGGCCCAAAGACCCTGATTATAAAACGCGGGGAATACGGCGCCCTTATGTTTAAGGATAAAAAGATATTCTCGGCGCCTGCATATCCCCTTGAGTCTGTTTATGATCCTACCGGTGCAGGGGACTGTTTTGCCGGAGGCTTCATGGGCTATCTTTCCAATACCATGAATTTTGAAGAATCAAATATTCGCAAGGCTATAATATTCGGAAGTGTCATGGCCTCGTACAATGTCGAGGCATTCAGTCTTGATAAGATAAAAAGCCTTGATTATCCGGAGATCGAAAGCCGTTATAATGAGTTCAAAAGATTGACTCATTTTGAGGACTTGACATAACAGTGGCCGGATAGTAAAATTCTTTTTATTTCCTGATGTATTTCCCGGTGGTTTCATTAAATTTATAATTGGGGGCATGATTATGAATGATTCTTTAAAACTTCATGTTCGGAAGATTACAAAACTTCCGACCCTGCCTGTTATTGCCCGGGAAATATTAGCCATTATTGATGATGATTTAACACCTGTCAATAAACTCGAAAAGATCATAGAGAACGACCCTCCCATAAGTGCAAAAATATTAAGTGTTGCCAACTCGGCTTTTTTTGGATTCAGAATGCCTGCCAAAACGCTTAATAATGCAATTATCAGGATAGGCTTTAATAATGTTAAGAACATAGCTATCGGAATATCTTTAATTACAGTGCTTGAGGAAGGAAAGCGTGGGGGAGCGCTTGATTACCAGAGAGTTTTTAATCACTCTGTATCAGTTGGATTTATTGCGAGCCTCCTGTCTGAACATCTCAAGTTGGCTATTCCGGAAGGAATATTAATTAACGGTATGTTGCACGATATAGGTTTTCTTGTCCTGAGCAGATATTTTTCCGAGACTTACCTGAATGTATTGAATGAGTTTGATAAGGGAAAACCTCTTATCGAGGCGGAAAAAGAAGTCCTGGATTTTACCCATGCCGACATAGGAACCTGGCTGGCTGAGCAATGGAAGTTGCCTGAAACTGTTTTAAATACGACATTATACCATCATACACCGTCCCTTGCAAAAGATGATTTGCAGCATTTAGCCGTCGTTCATATTGCTGATTATATAAGTACCCGAAGCATTTTAAGTGTAACCGGGAAAAACCCCGGTTATCCTTTTGATTCTTCATGCCTCGAGATACTCGGCATGTCGGATAGTGACTTTGCAGACATAGAAACACAGGTAAAGAACGGTTCCTTCTTAAGCGGGATTTTTAAATTGTAACTGCGAAGGCACAAAGGGGCAAAGGCACATAGGCACAAAGTTTAAAAAAATATAAAGAAAGTTTTTATCCTTTTCTTTTACTTTGTGCCTTTGCCACTCTGTGCCTTTGTGCCTTGCAGGATGTTGCTAATTTATCATATATCTCCATTACCTGAAGCCTTGTTTTTTCAGGGTCATCGTTATTGTTAATCACAAAGTCGGCGAGTTTTTTCTTGGCGCTCACCGGCATCTGGGCGCGGATTCTCTTCATGGCTTCATCTCTTGAAAAGCCCTTTCCGGCAAGCCTTTTTATTGCAGTATCACGATTGCAGTAAACGACAATTATCCTGTCGAAAACTTTTTCATAACCGGCCTCAAATAACAGAGGCACTTCAAACATGATTAATGCAGGGGGGGCTTTATGTAACATCCCGGATTCAATGAGCTTTATTTTTTTGAGGACTTCAGGATGGATTATTTTTTCGACTGCACTACGTTTGCGGGGATCATTAAAGATTATATCCGCTGCCCGCTTTTTGTTTATTGAGATATTCCCGGGGCTTCCTGCCAGAACATTCCTGCCAAGGGCTTTTGCGATTCTTTCAATTGTCTCAGGATTCTCAAGTATATTATGTACAAAATCGTCAACATCATAAGTGAATGCGCCTAATTCGTTAAACAGGTGCAATACAGTAGATTTGCCCATCCCGAAATTGCCTGTAAGCCCGACTGTCGGCATACAGGAATTATAACAAACTTTGCATAATACTATCCTTGACTTACCGGGGCCGGGTAAAAGAGCTCAGACCCGCGAGAATGGTTACGACACTGTTGTTTTTTTTCTCAGCAATTCTCGGTAAACTTATTTTATTCTGAAAAACAATGAGTTTAAGGAATAAGTAAAAAAACTTTTCGCACAATTTCCATTTTTTCAGGCATGATCGATTTTTCAAGCAAAAGGATCTAATTCCTTACAACCCTGAGAAGCGCATAACTGAATCCTTAGAAAATCTAATCTCCGACTTGACAACCTCTGTTTCATATGTGATAATGTTGTCATGCAATATCCAGGAGGGAAAGGACAGTACGGGATATATCAAAAGATAATCAATCTAATGCCGCCCCATGA
>BDSY01000086.1 GCA_002897895.1 bacterium BMS3Abin06 | reverse complement strand
CCTCGATGTCTTCTGCTGACCTTTTAATTGTTTCTATCTTTTTCTTCCAGTTTTCTACGCATATATTAACTGCTTCCGCCAGATCGTCGACTTCATCACCTTTCCTCAGATGAAATCTTACAGTCAGGTCCCCTTTGGCCAGTTTCTCTTTCAGGTCCCTTTCGATCCTGTATAAAGGCCCGGCAATTTTAATAGGGAAGAAAAGAGTGATAACTATGGAAACGATAAGTGAGGCGAGCAGGGACAGGACTACAGCGGGCAGTAGAAGGTCGAGGAAGTTTTTTGCATTAATATGAAACTGGCGGTAACTCGAACTTATCTCCCTGTCACTGTAAAAATAAAATATTGCCCCCATAATTCCTGCACCAACTATCGCTATGGTAAAGACTTTGATAAAGAGCCTTAGCTGCATTTTTCTTTTAATAGAAAAATTCAGGTGTTTTCTTCTGTTTTTATCATTCATGCATTTCTCCTTCCCTGTGATGTTTGTTTTAAGTAAAAAGACTATTGCTATAAATAATCCTCTGCTATATGGCATTTGATACACAAATCTTTTTTGAAATCAAATCTGCTGAAGTATGTCCTTTCACCTCCATGAGGTTTGTGACAGGTAATACATGTAATAATTCCTCCTTCAATTGTAGGAAGATTATCCGGTGTCTTGACATTATCCCCCTTTGCTCTTACGCCGACCGGATGGGATGCATTGCGGGGATGGCATTTATAGCATATGTCTATTTTCAAAAATTTTTCAGACACAAATCCTTTGCCATGCCTGACATCTGACTGCTCAACCTCATTCAGCCGCACCAGTATTTCAGATGGTTTGTTCGTAGAGACTCTTAAATAGAAGCCTTCTTTCCCGTTTATTTTAAATATACGTATAAGGCCTATGGAAGGGGAGGGCAAGTCGTTTTCCAGTGGGCTTGTTACGTGAGAAAACTCCTTTGATGTATCGATTATATATTCTCCGGATTGCAGCATATTTCCGTAGATGTCTCTGGAGATAACACTGAAGCGGTATTTGCGTTTATGCCTTAAATCCCTCAAGACTATTTTATGTGCTTTGGTATAACTATTGTCTATATTAAATCTGTAGGGATATCTGCCCTTTGATAAATATTCAATTTCAGTAGTTGCAAAGGCATCGGTGTCCCATGAAATAGTAGCATGAACAAATGAACGTTTCCTGACCTCATCTATCTTTACTCCGTATATTCCTTTTAAGGTTTGTAACTTTCCCTGATATTTCCATATCTCTCCAGGGCCTATAGCTATGACAGCAGGCTCACTGCTTTTTTCAGCGGAATCTATTGCCGTTACTTCCATACGGTACTTTTTAGCTTCGTCGATTTCGCCTAAGTAAAGGATGTTTTCACTTTGAAATGTGGGAAATCTCAGACTTTTTTCCATGCCATTATCAGGATTCCGGATGATATGGCATAATACGCAGTCTTGTGTTGCTACACTGTGGCGGTAGGGATCAGAAAGGGCCTTCATATATATTTTTTCATGGCACCTGATACAGTCATTCGACTTGATCTCTTTTCCTTTTGTAATATTATTAAATAGTAGTGTAAAGATGAATAAAAGTGAAAATATAAGAGAAAAAGTGCGGATATATCGATACATTTTTTCAACCCTTCCTTAAGGTTCTGATAGTTATTTTTAATCGGTAAAATCCTGCAGATTCTTTAGCAGGATTTCTCCGATACTGAATTAAGTTTCAGCATGACCGATTGTGCTGTTTTGTATCTTTATAAACCGGCTGGTTAGTGTGACGGACTTTATTGATTTACGTATGCCGGATTCTTTATTATTGCGTGTATAAAAAAATCAGCCAAGCCCGATATCCGGGTTCCAGCGGCCTTTACTTTTAAGTTTGATTTTGATAAGTTACATGCTGATGCAACAGGACATGTTTAACCTTACGAAGGAGGGATCATCTGTGGAAAAAATACAGATGCTTGAGGAAAAAATAACAAAGGTAATCGGTAAGATTAAGACTTTAACCGGTGAAAATTCAGCATTAACCGGAAAGATATCCGGGCTGCAGGAAGAGCTGAATAAAAAGGACGAAGAATTAAGGGCAGTTCAGGAGGAATTGAAAAATATCGATACATTAAAGACGGACATTAACAAACTTAGCAGTGAACGTGAGACAGTGAAGTCTCAGGTAGAGAACCTGATCAAGGAACTTGAGTCTGTAGAGCTTTGATTTTTGTTCCGGGTTTAACCCGCTGCACGCAGCTGATAAGTATGCGGTGCATTTAACCTGGTGAGGTGGTGGCAAATGCGTTCCGTTGAGGTACAGATACTTGGGCAGAGTTATGCTATTAAGACTGATGAAGATGAGGCTTATATAAAGTCCCTGGCCGGGTATATTGATGAAAAATTGAAAGAGATATATAGTGTTGCTCCGAATATAAACCAGGCAAAGGCAACGGTTATGGCTGCATTCGGCATAGCCGATGAATTGTTTAAAATAAGAATGGAACAGGAAAATCTGGATAAAATGATCGAGGAAAAGACAAGGATCCTCTCAGGTCTGCTTGAATAGAGATTTATCCGGTTGCGGGTTTTTCTATCCATTTTTCAACTCGTAACCCGCACACGTTATTTCCCGTTTATAACTTTAGAAAGGTAGAACAGTGGAAGAGACTAACGAACTGATACAGGAAAGGATTAAAAAGCTTAACAGGCTCAGAGACGCCGGTATTGAACCGTATGGGGTTCCGTTTGACGTTAAGGACAGGGCATCGGACATTATTGACCGGTTTGGAGAATTAAGCAAGGAAGAGATTGAGGAGAGAAGCGAGAAATTCACTATTGCAGGCCGGATTATTTCATTCCGGAATTTCGGTAAGACAGCTTTTGCACATATCCAGGATGCATCCGGAAAGATACAGGTCTATTTCAGTAAAGATATCATAGCCGCTAATAAAGATATCTTTAAAAATCTCGATATAGGAGACATAATCGGGGTTGAAGGGCCGCTGTTCAGGACAAAGACCGGTGAGCTGACTGTTCAGGTAAACGATTTTACGGTGCTCTGCAAGTCTCTGAGGCCTTTGCCGGAAAAATGGCATGGATTAAAGGATATTGAAACCCGCTGCAGACAGAGATATGTTGATCTTATCGTCAATCCGCATATAAG
>BDSY01000085.1 GCA_002897895.1 bacterium BMS3Abin06 | reverse complement strand
AACGGATATAACCGTAATGGTGAAAGAAAAGGAAAGGAAACTACTCTGCGATACTGCCGCAGAGTAGTTTAAAAAATTTCTTACAGGAGCTTTTTGTGCTTGACAAAGGGCCTTTTAATGGGTGACCGCCTATATAGGAAAACATTCAAAGGTAAGAGGGGAGTATGCCTGGAGTAAGGAGCAGGGAACAGATGCTTTCTTCTCAACAGACGGAGGCCTCAGCTTTGATTCCATGGATAATTATTTACTGACGGAAACCACTCAGGGAAAGGCGCTGAGCATAAATGCAGAGACATATTTATTTGACAGATTAGATATCAAGGCATATCACAAACGGGTGGACAGGGGATTTTCAAGCACATCCACACTTTCAGAGCAGGGAAAGCAGGTGACCGGGGGAGCAGCGGCATTAGAGATAACCCCGGAAACGCATCTTAATTTAAGCTATGACACGCAGAAATTGATAGACGGAGGGAATGCATCCACAGCCCTTCAAACAGGCGCACAGAGGACAGATATAACCACTGCCAATATAACCCATGATATGGACAAATTAAAGCTCACAGGGGAATATCGTCATATATATGTAAAAGAAAAATCAGCTATATATGAGTCGGAGACAAACAGGCAGGGAGACACAGCAGCCTTAAGAGCGGATTATATTGTTAAAAAAGATCTGAATGTCTTCGCTGAGCAGCAAATAACTTTAAATGGCGAAGACAACCATCAGACAACCGGAGGGGTGTCGGCGAGACTGTTTGGCGGGCTTCAGTTAAATGTACAGCATACAAAGGGCACAAAGGGAACTGCCACCTCAATCGGCACAACAGCAAAGATAGATTCAAAGACAGAGCTTTACAACACATATTCAACAAACAGATCATACATTGCCGGAAGAAAAAGGACAATAACAACGGGAGCGAGAAATAAGATCACTGAAAGCATGAATCTCACAGCCGAGACCCGTCAGAGCTCCTCAGGGACAGAGGACTCAAGGACAAACAGTTTTGGGTTATCGGGCAAAATAAATGACAGGTGGGGCATGAGCGGAGCCTTTGAGAGCGGCACGGTACAGTCTGTCTCAGGCAGCATCAGTAAGCGGAATGCAGGAAGCATAGGAGTAAGTTATATTGAGAAAGAGAGAATTAATACATCAATCAGGCTTGAGATAAGGAAAGATGAAGGGGACGAAGACAGACAACAGTATCTCTCACATAATGCAGTGCAATGGAAGGTAAACAGAGACACAACACTTTTCGGAAAACTAAACCTCTCAGAAAGCAGAAACACCACCATGGACACAACAGAGGCCCGATATAAAGAACTTGTTATCGGGAGCGCTTACAGGCCGGTTAATTTCGACCGGCTAAACCTGCTTGCCAGATATACATACCTCGAAGACAGATCAGCCTCCGGGCAGTCTGATATGTCGGATATTGAAGAGCGGATGGCGCATATCCTCTCAGGGGAAGCAATTTATGATCTGACGGCAAAGTGGCAACTGATGGGGAAGATAGCCTTTAAGAGCGGAGGGGAAAAAGTAACCGGATTCGACTTCACAAAATCAGAGACATGGCTGTGGATAAACAGGCTGAATTACAGCCTCAACCGCAAGTGGGAGTTAGGGGCAGAGTACCGGATACTTGGGCAGAGACAGGCAAAGGACACAAAGCAGGGAGCATTAATAGAGGTGGCAAGATACATAGGAAGGAACATACAGTTAGGAGCAGGTTACAACTTTACTGATTTCAATGACAATCTTACATATCTCGACTACACGGCACATGGACCATTCATCAGACTTAGCGCAAAGATTACCGAATGAAATGTTCAGCCATCAGCAGTCAGCTCTCGGCTTTAAAATAAATGATCGGCGAGCAGGCAGTTTTACAGCTTATTGCTGACCTCCTTTACCTGCTCTAATTTCCTGCGGGCTGCTCCTGAATCAATTGCCTGTGATGCCTGCTCAACCGCTTCATTAAAATCTTTTGCCCTGTCTCCTGTGATAAGGGCTGCGGCGGCATTCATGAGGACAATGTCTCTTTTCGGGCCTTTTTTACCATCAAGAATTTCAATCGTTATCTTTGCATTCTCGTCGGCATTTCCACCAACAAGGTCGTCCTTCACAGCCTTTTCGAAATTAAAATTATCAGGTGATATAAAGTAAGTATCTACTTTGCCGTCTTTTAATTCAGAGACTTTTGTCTTATCCGTGCCGGTTATCTCATCAAGACCGTCCTGTCCATGCACAACAAATGCATGTTTGACCCCGAGATTTCCGAGCACTTCTGCAAGCGGCTCCGTCAGTTTATCGCTGAACACTCCGAGTACCTGCCTTTGAGCGCCTGCAGGATTTGTGAGCGGGCCGAGTATGTTGAATACTGTTCTGATCCCTATTTCTTTCCTTGGCCCTATTGCGTATTTCATTGCCGGATGGAATAGCGGCGCAAACATGAAACCGAATCCCGTCTCCTCAAGGCATTTTTCAACCTTCAGCGGTTCAAGGTCTATTTTTATTCCGAGCGCCTCCAGCACATCGGCGCTTCCGCATCTGCTTGAGACCGAACGATTGCCGTGCTTTGCAACCGGCACACCGCAGGCTGCCACAACAAGGGCAGATGTGGTTGATATATTGAATGTGTGAGACATGTCTCCGCCTGTGCCACATGTATCGACAGTATATTCCGGGGCCTTTATGCCCGTCACTTTTTCTCTCATTACTTTTGCAGCCCCTGTTATTTCTTCAACGGTTTCTTCCTTCATTCTCAGTGCGGTCAGGAATGAGGCAATCTGGGCATCAGTCGCATTGCCTTCCATGATATCCCTCATAGCGCCGATCATCTGTTCTTCGGAAAGATTGTTTCCGTCTACGGTTAATTTTATAGCCTCTTTAATCATAGTTCCTCCCAGGAAATAAAGTTTATCAGAATTTGATAGAGATATAATCAGAGTCTGTGTATAAACATAACAATTGAGCCGTCATTCCCGCGATCTGTTGAGCGGGAATCCAGTCTTTTCAGTGAGTTCTGGATGCCCGATTACAGACTTCGGGCATGACAAAAATAAAAAATAGCAGTTTATACACAGACTTTAATTATATCTTATGTTCATCAGAGGAAAAATTTATATATTTATATTTAATGCGTTTCATCTTGGGGAATACTGAGTCAAATTCAAAATCTTTTCTCCACCTCCATATTAATGAATAGCTCAATACATTTGATCTATTATAAAAGGTGTCAAGAACAATATGAAGGCCGAGCCCGATAAGCGTGCCGGTTATCCAGGGATTCCAGTCAGTCAGCCATGCTGCCATACCGAACAGAACCACCCATTCCCAGCCATGCCATATGAGAAAAATCTGTTTGAACCGGCATTCATGGCAAAATTGAAAGAAACTTTTTATTTTAAATGGCCGGCCGGTCTCGCGCACATAGTCGATCAGGTGATCCAGATCAATAAATATCCCGGAAATGAGACAGGCTGTTGCCAGTCCCCATGACTTAAATATCATATAAAGCATCCCGGAGATTATTACGGAAAAAGCCGTGTGGTGATGGAGTTTCATAATATAGTAAAATTTATTCTAACAAATTTAACCTTATTGTGTCCTGCACCCTGATCTTTTCCCGACCGGTAAATTGACTTACCCGTCTGAATGCTTTAATATTTTTAACATTATGAAGCCTTCTGTAGAAACTGTGGATTTCCTTGTAATCGGCGGCGGAGTTGCAGGGTTGAGGGCTGCAATAGAGCTTGCTGCAAACGGCAGCGTGCTTGTTCTCACAAAAGACAAAATCACAGAGAGCAGCACAGGATATGCACAGGGAGGAATTGCCGTTGCCCTGAGCGATGAGGATGAGGTCTGCATTCATTATGACGATACCATCAAGGCGGGCGACGGCCTGTGCAAAGAAGATGCAGTGAGAGTTATGGTTGAAGAAGGCCCGGGCTATATTCTTGAGCTTATATCATGGGGGGCCGAGTTTGACAGGGAAGGCAGCAAACTCTCATTTACGATTGAGGCTGCACATACAAGGAAAAGGATACTCCACTCAAACGGGGACTCAACAGGGAAAGAGATCGACAGGGCGCTCATCAACAAGGCACGAACCTTTTCTTCCATTTCAAGATATGATTTTGCATTCACGCTGGATTTAATTGTGGAAGACAACAGGTGCATCGGTGCCACTGTGCTCAGGGGCGATTCGCTCATTACTGTTTTTGCCCGTGCCGTGATACTCGCAACCGGAGGTGCAGGGCAGGTTTTTTCAAAGACAACAAACCCCCTGATCTCAACAGGTGACGGAATAGCAATTGCTTACAGGGCAGGGGCATTGATTACGGATATGGAATTTATACAATTTCATCCCACAACGCTTTATTCCCCCGGAGCGCCGCAATTTCTGCTGAGTGAGGCAATGAGAGGCGAGGGCGCTGTCCTGAAAAACATTAATGGAAAAAGGTTTATGTCTGAATATCACGAAATGCTGGAGCTTGCATCCAGGGATACGGTAACAAGAGCAATTGTTTCGGAAATGGTCAAGACAGAGTCAAAACATGTCTTCCTGGACCTTACCCATCTTGATAAAGATTTTGTAAAACGCCGCTTCCCCCGGATTTATACCACATGCCTTCAATATGATATTGATATAACTGAAGAGATGATACCCGTATGCCCGGCTGCCCACTATATTATGGGGGGAGTCAGTACGAATCTTGACGGAGAGACAAGCATCAAGGGGCTTTTTGCTGCCGGAGAAGTCGCCTGTACAGGGGTTCACGGCGCAAACCGCCTTGCATCGAACAGCCTGCTTGAAGGACTGGTATTCGGGGCAAGAGCAGGAAAAAAAGCAGTCTGTTATCTAAATGAAGGGAATGTTGACGGGACTGCCGCAGAAGCCCGGCGCAAACAGGTCACGGACAGAAAAACAGCATCTTCAGCCCGGTTTGACGCTGAAAAGACCAGGAGCTCATTAAGACAGGTAATGTGGAATAAGGTCGGCATTATCAGGTGCGAAAAATCTCTTGCTGCGGCGATGAAATGGCTTAACAGGCGGGATTTTATAATGGAAGCATCTTTTTTGAACAGGAGAGAGGCTGAACTGAAAAACATGCTAACTGCAGCGCATTTGATTACTGATTCGGCGCTTTTAAGAAAGGGCAGTGTCGGGGCCCATTACCGTTCTGATTATAAGCAGAGGGGCGAAAACTGGGAGAGACATACTGCCTGCAAAAAGGGAAAAGCGGCATACTGGGGTGATTTATGAACAGGAACAGCATTATGCGAAAGGTTAAGATTGTCTGCACAATAGGCCCGGCCAGCAGCTCGAAAAATGCCATTGAAAAGATGATCAGGTCCGGAATGGACGTTGCCAGACTTAATTTTTCACATGGAGATCACGAAGGACACAAAAAGGCGGTCGGACATATAAGAAAAGCCGCCCGGAAATATGATTCACCGGTTGCAGTGTTATCGGATTTAAAGGGGCTGAAAATACGGGTAGGCGTTATTAAAAACGGTTCGGTTATGCTTAAAAAAAACTCAACCGTTATCCTTACTACAAAACAGATTGAAGGCAGCAGTGAACGAATTTCAATATCATACCGGCATCTCCTGAAGGATGTGAAGACCGGAGATAAAATCCTGTTTGATGACGGGCTCCTTCAGTTAAAAATAATTGGTAAAGAAAAGGCCGGGTTAATTGCAAAAGTCATGGAAGGCGGCGTATTGAAAAGCAGGAAGGGTGTTAATCTTCCGGGGACAAAAATAACAGGAGCTGTCTTTACAAAAAAAGACCGGGAAGACCTTGAGTTCGGCATAAAGATGGGGATTGATTATGCAGCAATGTCTTTTGTCCGTTCAAAACAGGATATCCTGAAGGTCAAGAACTGGCTTAAAAAGCATAATGCCGACATACCCGTAATCGCAAAAATAGAAAACCGGCAGGCGCTCGAAAATATAGATGAAATAATTGATGCCTCCGACGGCCTTATGGTTGCAAGAGGCGATCTTGGAGTGGAACTGCCTCCGGAAAATGTCCCGTTAATACAGAAAGACCTTATTGAAAAATGCAATGCTGTGATGAAGCCTGTAATAATCGCTACCCAGATGCTTGAATCCATGACAGGGCATATGACCCCAACACGGGCGGAAGCCGCGGACGTAGCCAATGCAGTGCTTGATGGAACAGACGCCCTGATGCTCTCCGCAGAAACATCAATCGGCAAATACCCTGTTGAGTCATTAAAGATGATGAACAGGATTGTCAAGGTTACGGAAATGCGAAAGCCCCGGAGTTATGGCGCTGATGTTGTCAAAAAAGATTTTGCTCATGCCCTTGCAGAGTCTGCCTGTTCATCTGCTATGGATATAAAGGCGGAGACAATTGTTGCCTTCAGCCGGAGCGGATTTACCGCCCTTCTTGTATCAAAATTCAGGCCGGGAGTTCCGATTACGGGCTTTACCGTGAGCGAAGAAGTCAGAAGAAGGATGAATCTTTTCTGGGGAATCAGGCCGTATGTGATGAAGTTTCCCGACAACACCGATGAGATGATATCAGAGTCGGAGCGTGTCCTGCTTCAAAGGCGTATTGCCCGGAAAGGAGACTCAATAGTTATTATCGCCTCCTCACCTTTTGCATTGGGTGGAAAAACAAATATTATGAAGCTTCACAAGGTAGGCTGTTGATATAACTACTCAGGCACAAAGTTTAAAAGCAATATTAAGGAGCTAAGAAGTTTTTCTTGTGGACAATTTCAGACCCCTCCGGCTTTCTGAACCTTTTGCTCTGTGGATCTGTTTAGTAAAATGTGTAGATGCGACCCCACGGACCACGGACAGAAACAGGTTGCAATGCTGAAAGGAAGGGTAAAGACCCGTTCGACGGGAGAAGCTGCCACTAAACTGTACAAACACGGTGGACTGTCATTAATGGAGATGTTTATCCCATGGGTAGAACTTGAGACGTAGAGTCATTGAACGTACAATTGACAATAATGTATCTTAGTATATTGAGAATTTTGTTAGTTGACCCAAATAACGCATTTTTTGGATTAAGGGAAATCAAGTGGGAAAAAGCTGGGAAATAACTTCGGAAAAAGTCAGCGCTGTCGTAGACAAAATTATAGAAGTCAGCAGTCCGAGAAAGATCATTCTCTTCGGCTCCTATGTCCTGGGCAAGACGCATTTAAACAGCGATCTCGATATCCTCGTTGTGACCGGCGATGATATGGTAAATCCCCGGAAAGAGAGCGTGAGGATACGGCGGGCGCTGAAGGGGATAATTATGTCTATGGATATTCTGGTAGTGCAGGAGAGCAGGCTTAAAGAACTGGAGGCTGTTCCGGGCCTGATATACAGAGAAGCCGTAAATGAAGGGGAGATCATCTATGAAGCGGCATAAGGGCCGGCAGCCGCCCGCTTCGCCTGATGAATGGTTAAACCATGCACGGAGCGATCTTAACCTGGCAAGGATTGGAAAAGGAAGGGATGACATTTTACCGGAGCAGGTATGTTTCCATGCGCAGCAGGCTGTTGAAAAGGCATTAAAGGCCGTTCTTCTTTTCAATAAAATTGATTTCCCCCTTACCCATGACCTGCAAGAGCTTGCAGACATTCTTGAGGCATCCAATATTTTTCTGCCCCCGCATATAGATGAAGTCGGTATTCTTACGCCATATGCTGTTGAAACCCGTTATCCCGGATTCTGGGGAGAAATAACGGAAAAAGAAGTTGATGAAGCCGTTGTGCTTGCTGGAAAAGTTTTACAGTGGGCATCAGATCACATAACCCACAAATAAAAAGAGTCCGTTAATCGGTGATTCCATTACAATTGTAATGCTCATATCAGGATCAAACGGTAGCTTGTTTTGTAAAATGTGTAGGCCAGGCCCCACGGACTTGAGTCATTAAAGATGATGAACAGGATCGTCAAAGTTACGGAAATGCGAAAGCCCCGGAGTTATGGCGCTGATGTTGTCAAAAAAGATTTTGCTCATGCCCTTGCAGAGTCTGCCTGGATATAAAGGCGGAGACAATTGTTGCCTTCAGCCGGAGCGGATTTACCGCACTTCTTGTATCAAAATTCAGGCCGGGAGTTCCGATTACGGGCTTTACCGTGAGCGAAGAAGTCAGAAGAAGGATGAATCTTTTCTGGGGAATCAGGCCGTATGTGATGAAGTTTCCCGGCAATACGGATGAGATGATATCAGAGTCTGAACGTGTCCTGCTTCAAAGGCGTATTGCCCGGAAAGGAGACTCAATAGTTATTATCGCCTCCTCACCTTTTGCATTGGGTGGAAAAACAAATATTATGAAGCTTCACAAGGTAGGCTGTTGATATAACTATTCAGGCACAAAGTTTAAAAGCAATATTAAGGAGCTAAGAAGTTTTTCTTGTGGACAATTTCAAGGGCAGATCCGCTCGGCTTAGCCCTCGAACCCTGTTTGCATTAGGTGTCTCACATATGTTACACTTTAACAATTAACAAAGAGGCTCAACATGCCGACAACGAAACCAAGAATAAACATTATCCTTGAAGAACCCCTTTATAAGACTGTTGAAGAACTGGCCGACCGTGATGGCGTGTCTTTGTCGCTGAAAGCCCGCGACCTGATCAGGGAAGCCCTTGAGATACAGGAAGATGTGTCGCTCACCTCTTTTGCCCATGCCAGGGAAAAAACCTTCCGTAAATCAAAGGCCTTAAAACATGAAGAGGTCTGGTAGCATTGCCATTCAGACTCAGATATCATCCTGATGTAAAAGACGTTGATATCCCGGCTTTAAATAAGAACATCAAAAACCGCATTAAAAAAGCTATTGAGACCCGGCTAACCACGGAACCGCAGATGTATGGAGAGCCTTTGAGAAAGACCCTCAGGGGATACTGGAAACTTCGGGTAGGGGATTACCGGGTCGTATTTAAAGTAGTAAAAGATGAAGTCCGCATTCTTGGCATTATCCACAGAAAAAAGGTATACGACGAAATTGGAAAAAGAACCTAATGTTTCAATCCTCCCCTGTAGGGCTTAAAAGGGTAAGGATCGGTAATGTTCGTCAGTTAAGTTGAAATTACGTGATCAGGGGGGGGTCAGGCACCTTTGAACATTAGAAGAATCAAACATTCGAACAGTTTTTCTTGTGGACAATTTCAGACCCCTCTGGCTTTCTGAACCTTTTGCTCTGTGGATCTGTTTAGTAAAATGTGTAGACCCCACGGACACGGATGGGCAACTTCTTGAAATTAGGGTATCAATATCTGTATGAAAATCGGTGATTAATAAATAAATTTCTAAAAAACTGAGCATTTTGATAAAATAGATGCACCTATAAAGGGGAATTCATGGATTTAGAGAACATACTGAAATCTGAAGATTATCCAGAGCTGTTCACCAGCCTACAAGATATAAAAAAGTTCTGTTCCGAAACATGGGCAAACGGGCTGCTGCCCTGGTTCACAAATCATAACTGTGAGCATTCAAGAGAGATCGTTCATATTTTAGGGCAAATTCTACAGCCCCTTGAAGGGCATGCACAATTTCTCAATGAACATGAGTTGTTTGCTCTGCTTTCGTCTGCTTATTTGCATGATATAGGAATGCAAAATCTGAAGGTCGAAGATATCTCAATAGATAAACTTACCGAAGAGGAATATAACCTTATACGTAAACGCCATGCACAGGCAAGTTATGACATTATACTTAAAAACGTATCGGAAGTTTTGGTAAGAGATGATTTTTATTTGCCTAATACAATAGACGAAGAGTATCTTCCTTTAATTGCGCGTATCTCAAAAGGACATTCGACAGACTATTTTGAAGAAGTAGTTGCTGAGTTCAAAGAAGATCCGTTGACACCGAAAGGCCGAGAGGCAAGAGGAGAATTACTCACTGCTCTCCTGATGATAGCTGATGAACTTGATTTACAGTGTAAACGGGTGGATTTTTCAGAAATAAGAAAATTTGAGCTTTCAAGCCATTCAAAGCTTCACTGGTTTAAACATCATTATGTTGATTTCGTAAATGTAGAAAATGCCGCTGTGAGTATTACTCTGAAGTTTCCTCGGAATGCAGATGGATATAGCGAACTGATATGTGAACTAATTAGAACAAAACTCGAAAAGCAGATAGGAAAGATAAATCATATCCTTAGCGATTCCACAAGCGGTATACTACATTTAAATCCTGCAATTAATCTCGTTAAGAAAGAGGATAAAACAGGCGTTAAAAGGATAATGCCCGATGATGCATTAGATGAATTGAAGAAAGTTTTAGAAAAAGCATCCAGTGTGCCCTCTTCAACCACTGATGCCGCTGAAGCCTTTTACGTTTCGACCATTCCAAAGCCGAGCAACCTTTTTACTGGAAGAACTGAAGAACTGGAGAGGTTTAAAAAGGCTTTTGACAGCGCAAATTTTATATCCATAGAAGGATTGGGCGGAATAGGTAAAACAGAATTTGCAGCAAAGTGCATTGAGAAGTATGTAAACGACGATAAAGTAGTATGGTTTGAATGTCTTGCTGATTCGACGCTTGATGCCCTTATCAATTGTGCAGGATATCCCGATGTTCTTAAAGGAGAGAACAAGACAGAACTGGCAAAATACAGCGGGTTTACCGACCTCATTGAACGTGATGAGAAAGTCATCTTCCTCGACAACTACCAGGATGTAATTGATGCTTCTTTTAAGAACTTTTCCATATTTTCTGAACGACGCCTATGTAAAGCAATAATCATACTTATTGATCGGGCTAGTCCGGATGCAGGAGTAAGAGTAGCGCCGGTTGAGATATGTGGTTTGAGTGATGATTCATCTGAATATGCAAATAAACTGATTGATACTTATTACAACGATGTAACAGTCAGCGACACAGACATTAATAATATTTGCGATAAAGTGGATGGTCACCCTCTTGCGATTGAGCTGGCTATACAGCTTCTCCGGTATGGCGAAACCCCTGATAATATTATAAGTAAAATTGTTCAGGCAAAAGACAAAAGCAAGCAACTAAGTGACAAACTCCTTGATGAAATTTTTAATCATCCCAAAAGTACGGAGGAGGAGAGAAACTTTATGTTGCGCTTCTCCGTTTTCAGAGGGGAGGTCGACAGAAGTGCTTTTTCCTTCATAATGGAAGAAATAGACATGTCTGAAACACTGCGCAGATTACAGGATAAAAAGATGGTCATGCGATCAGCTACTTCAAAATAAAAACAACCCCCCTTAACCCAAGGTGGAAGAGTAACCCCTCCCGACAGGAGAACTATTGCCGGGTTTGCTATAATACAATGAAATAAATAATCGGTCCCAATCTCTATTAATTCCGCTTGATCAGAAACTATACAGGTAAGGATTTATAATTAATGAACGCAACAAGTACCGGCACAGAGTCGGATATGGATTACGAATATCTTGTCAAACTTCGCAAACACCCGACCTGGCGTTTGCTGAATGCGGATTCAGCGCCGCTCATTATTGCTTTTTTCCATAAATGCTTTATAAAGCCGAATGTGCGCGCGCTTACACAGGGCGAGCTTGAAAACAGGCTGGAAGACTACCTTTTCCATTTGCGTGATATTTATGGAGAAAGCCTGTTTCCGCGCTCTTCACGTGAGTACTTAGATGAGTGGGCCAAAGGGGAGCAGGGTTATCTGAGGAAATATTATCCCCGGCATGGCGATGATCCTGAATACGACCTCACCCCTGCAAGTGAGAAGGCGATTGAGTGGCTCAACTCACTGAAGCAAAAACAGTTTATCGGAACTGAATCCCGGCTGCTTATGGTATTTCGATTTCTCAGGGACATTGTCCAGAGCGTTGAAACCGATCCCCAACAGAGAATTGCACAATTGAATAAGGAAAAAGCCGCTATAGATAAAGAGATTGAAAGATTAAATAACGGCATTATCGACTCCTATGATGCTACACAGGTAAAGGAGCGCTATTTTCAGGTGCAGGAAAATGCGCGGGGACTGTTGTCGGATTTCCGGCAAATTGAGGAGAATTTCCGTCAACTGGACCGTCACATGCGGGAACTTATTACAATGAGTGAACAGAGTAAAGGGAAATTGCTGGAAGAGATATTCGGCGAGCAGGACGCAATTAATAACTCTGATCAGGGCAAGAGTTTTCGCGCGTTCTGGGCATTTTTGATGTCACCCGACCATCAGCAGGAACTGCAGCAATTGCTTGACAAGGTATTTGGTCTGCCGGAAATCGCAGATCTCGGGACTGATGATTTTTTGCCGGGGATAAAATATCATCTGATGGAGGCAGGGGAAAAAGTGAAGAGGACCAATGCCGGGCTGGTAGAGCAATTGCGGAAATTCCTGGATGATCAGGCCTGGCTTGAAAACAAGCGGATCATGATGCTCATACGCAACATTAAAAGACGCGCCATTGAAATAAAAAATACCCTGCCGGACAGCAAATCATTTACCGGTATCGATGATCCCAGGCCGGGCATTGAACTCCCGATGGCCAGGAGTCTGTTTGTGCCGCCCCGTCGTCCCGTAATAGATGCGGAGCCGGATGTAGGCAGGGCGGATTTTGACGGCAGCGCCCTGTTTGAGCAGCATTATGTAGATGAAATGCAATTGAAAACCAATATCCGGCGCGCCTTAGACAGACAGAACCCTGTCACGCTTGCCGATATCTGCCGCCTTTTCCCTGTTGAAAAGGGACTTAATGAACTGATAATCTATCTTCATCTGGCAAACCTCGATGACAAAGCCGTAGTGTACGGCCGCGAAACAGAGATTATTCTCTGGCAGAATAGTGAAGGAGTGACAAAACAGGCGACATTGCCCAAGGTCATATTTAACAGATAAATCATGCAGGACAATAATAATCAACCCCGGTTATCACATGTATTAATCCATTTGATGAAAAGCGTGCTTTACAGGGACCAGCATCCGAAGCTCTGGGAGGATTTAATACATTTGCAGGCAGCGGCAATGGACTATGTCAAGCCGCTCGGCCTTGAACTTGTAACGGACGAATCAGAGGGGTATGCGTACCTCCGCCAGATCATGTACGATGAACAGGACGGAAATGCGCTTCCCCGTTTAGTCCAGAGGCGTCCTTTAAGCTATCCCGTCAGCCTGTTGTGTGTGCTGCTGCGCGAGAAACTTGTGGAAGCGGACGCTGGCGGTGGCGATGTCCGCGTGATCCTGAGTAAGGAGCAGATAGTAGAGTTGATGCAAACCTTTTTGCCCTTGAAAAGTAATGAAGCAAAGCTAATGGACCAGATCGAAACATATATCAATAAAGTGGTGGACCTCGGTTTTCTCAGGAAATTGAAGACTGA
Organism: bacterium BMS3Abin06; assembly: GCA_002897895.1. Classification (GTDB taxonomy): domain Bacteria; phylum Nitrospirota; class Thermodesulfovibrionia; order UBA6902; family UBA6902; genus BMS3ABIN06. The sequence goes on along the minus strand of BDSY01000085.1, from coordinate 5,610 downwards.
CCGGACCGCCTATGAAGTCCGCCGGATTCTCAAGGCGTTTGTTGATGCAGACTGGCTGGCTGACATGGATGATAAACTGAAGGTCTATCGTGAATATGCCCTCTCTCAATCTTGAATTCTTTCCCCCGGACGAGTGTACCGGCTTCCGGCTGGAGCGCTTTGAAGTCCTGAACTGGGGGACTTTCGATAAAAATATCTGGCATGTCATGCCTGAGGGGAAGAACTCGTTAGTGACCGGGGATATCGGCTCGGGAAAGTCGACTATGGTGGACGGCCTGATCACTCTGCTCGTTCCGCCGCGTAAGATCACTTTTAACAAGGCAGCCGGGGCGGACACTAAGGAGCGAAGCCTTGCCTCTTATGTCAGGGGTTACTATAAGAGCGAAAAAAATGATGCGGACCTTTCGGCAAAGGCGGTCGCCCTGAGAGACAAAAACAGCTACAGCGTTCTGCTGGCCTGCTTCCATAATGCGGATTTCGACGAACATCTTACACTTGCGCAGATTTTCTGGCAGAAAGACAACAATAACCAGCCGGAGCGCGCCTTCCTGGTTTGTGAGCATAGCCTGAATATAAGTGAGCACTTTACATCATTCGGCACAAACATACTCGACCTGTTCAAGCGGCTGCGCAAAATCCCCGGTCTTGAGATGTTTGAGAGCTTTACAAAATATGCATCCAGGTTCCGGCGTTTTATGGGCATTGCCGGCGACCAGGCGCTGGAACTCTTTTATCAGACGGTTTCCATGAAATCCGTAGGCAACCTCACCGACTTTGTCCGCAGGCATATGCTTGAAGAGCCCCGCATTATCAACCGCGTTGATGAGATATGCAAGGTATTTGATAACCTGAACCGCGCCCACGAGGCCGTGTTAAAGGCCAAGGCGCAGATTAAGTCCCTGACGCCCCTTGTGGATGACTATCTCAAACATGAAGAAATAGCAGGCGCCGAAGCGGAATTACGCCAATGCCGCGAAGTCATGTATGCCTTCTTTGCGGATCAAAAGGCAGGGCTGCTGGAGACGCGCATTGAAAAGAGGACTATTGAGCGTGCGAAACTCGATGACCGTCTCAGGCAGCTTGAACAGCAGATTACCGAACTGCGCAGGCATGAAATTGAGATTCGGCAGAACCTGAATGATAACGGCGGAAGACGCCTTGAAGAGATCGCGCAAAAAACCCTGCAACTTGAACAGGAACAGCAGCGCAAGATGAAGAATGCGGATAAATATCAGGAGTACTGCCGGGCCCTTGAGCTGAGCTCGGTGATTAAGGTCAGCCTTTTTCACGAAAACAAAGGCCGCGCCGAAAAACTACAAACCTCAGTAGAAGAGGCGCAGGCGGAAAAGACCCGGCAGCAGGTGGACATACAGATCAGTATCCGGAACCTGAAGGGCGAACTGGAGAGATTGAAGGAAGAACTGGACTCATTGCGCGGGCGCAAATCCAATATCCCCTTGAGAAATCTTCAGATCAGAGAGAGCCTCTGCGAAACACTCGGGATCAGTGAAAGCGAAATCCCCTTTGCAGGAGAACTCCTTCAAATACAGGATGATTCACGGGAATGGGAAGGGGCGATAGAGCGTCTGCTGCATAATTTCGGTTTAAGCCTGCTTGTGCCGCAGAAGCGCTATACCGAAGTGGCGCGCTATGTGGACAAGACTCATCTTAAGGGCAGGCTCGTATATTATAAAGTCCTCGAAGAAACCGGGATCGCAGCCGTACAAACAGACCCCCGTTCCTTGGCGCGCAAAATAGCAATTAAGCCTGACAGCCTGTTTTACTCATGGATGGAGCAGGAGATATCAAGGCGGTTTGATTATATATGCTGCGACAGTCTCAAGGATTTCAGCCGTTATCACAAGGCTGTAACCCGTCAGGGACAGACAAAGAGCGGCGGGATACGGCATGAAAAAGATGACCGTCACCATATAGATGACCGCTCGCGTTATGTGCTCGGATGGAGCAACCGGCAAAAGATCGCTCTTCTTGAAAAACAATATCAGTCCATGGAGGAACGGGGCAGGCAGGAGTTCGATGCATTGACAAAGGCCCGGTCGGAGCTTGAAGGACTGAAGGTGAAAAGAGACATGGCGCGTGACCTGCTGCGCTTTGACAACTTTGATGAAATAGACTGGCAGTCATTGGCCCGGCTGCGCAGTGAGCTGATTGAGGAGCGGAAACAGATCGAACAGAGTTCCGACATATTGAAGACCCTCCGGAGCGAGCTTGACGCCGCATTGCAGAGGTTAGAGCAGACAGGGGAGCGCCAAAGTGCGGTGCAGAAAGAATTCACAACTCTTGAAGCAAACCTGGCGCGTGATCATGATCTGCTGAATGAGTCGATGCAATTGATGGAAGATGTTGATGAAGAGCTTAAAAAAGGATTCTTCCACGCGCTGGCCCGGATGCAGCCTGAGGCCCTTGGAGATAAGGCAATCACTATAGAAAACTGCGACAAGAGTCAGACCCGGATGAGGGACTGGCTGACAAAGAAGATTGAATCCGGCAAAGAAAAGGCGCAAAGGGTACGCGACAGGGTCATCCGGCAGATGCAGGACTACAAGCGGGATTATCCCCTTGAGACAAAAGAGGTCGATGCGGACATCGCCTCGGCCGGCGAGTTCCGGAATATGCTGACAACGCTCCGCAGGGAAGACCTCCCCAGGCATGAGCTACGTTTTAAGACCATGCTGAATGAGGGCACGATTAATGATATTGCCCTGTTTCAGAATCAATTAGACAAAGAGCGAAGACAGATTATGGAGAAGATCGAGACAATCAATTATTCCCTGCGCACTATAGACTATACGCCCGAGACATATATAGAGCTTGTCTGTGATCCCAGCCATGACCCTGAAATCCGGGAGTTTCAGCAGGACCTTCGGGCCTGCCTGGGAGACACATTGATACGTTCCGGAGATGATGCTTATTCCGAGAACAAGTTCATGCAGGTAAAGGCCCTGATCGACCGGTTTAACGGACGGGAAGGGTTGATTGACCATGATAAAAAATGGACCCGGAAGGTCACTGATGTGCGCAACTGGTTTGTCTTTTCAGTCAGAGAGTGCTGGAAGGAAGACAAAAGCGTGCGGGAATTTTACTCCGATTCCTCAGGGAAATCAGGTGGACAGAAGGAAAAGCTGGCCTATACAATACTGGCTTCCGCGCTCGTTTATCAGTTCGGCCTGAAGCAGGGAAGGTCGCGTTCCCGCACATTTCACTTTGTCATGATAGATGAAGCCTTTGGCCGGGGCTCTGATGAGTCGGCGCGCTATGGGCTGGAGTTGTTCAAAAAACTCAACCTGCAGCTGATGATAGTAACGCCTTTACAGAAGATCCATGTTATTGAGAACTATGTCAAAAGCGTCAGTCTCATACATAACCGGGACGGAAAACATTCGATGATCCGTAATCTTTCGATTGAAGAGTATATGAAGGAGAAGGAAGAGCATAATCAAAAAACCGGACCATTGGCAGCCGGCAAAGCAGTTGAATGATTACTCCGGAAGAGATACGGAGCAAGGCTCTCAAACTCTGGAATTCCCGGAAACTCCTGCGGTCCTGGATAAGGGAGGAAAATTTATTCCCGCTTCGAATCCCCTTCACCCCTCCTGATGGCCGTGCACTAAGCGACCGGTACCAGGAGGTCCGGCAATGGATAAGTCTCCTGGTATCAAAAAGTAAAACCGAATTAGCGGGTAGTTACAGCATTGGTTTCAGGACCGTTAACAACCGCAGGCTGGGAACCCAGAAAATTCCCCGGGAAATCCGGTTTGATGAGTTGCAGGATTTGCTCGCCTTTATCGGTAAAGAGAAAGCTTTCCGGCAGTTTCAGTGGCTTGCCGGAACCACAAAAAAGCGGCTGCCGCAGCTTGAAAGTTTTTTACTGAATAAACCTCACAAGGCGCTGGGCCTGTATCTGCAATGGGAAAAACTATTGACTGTCTGCGAATATTTTATAGCAAACCCGCGCCCCGGCCAATATATAAGGCAGCTCGACATTCACGGCATTGATACCAAGTTTATTGAACAACATAAACCGGTATTAGCTGAATTGCTTGACATGGCATTGCCTGAGACCGCGGTAAATGCGATGCATAAGCGCTTTGAGCAGCGATTCGGTCTTAAATATGACGAACCCACGGTCCGTTTCCGCATCCTTGATACGCGTTTAACAATAGCCGGACTTTCCGACCTCAGCCTGCCCCTGTCCCAATTCAAGACATTGCAAACCGATGTTGACACAGTCTTTATTACGGAAAACAAGATTAATGGTCTGAGCTTCCCTGAAGTAAATCGCGCGCTTGTAATATTCGGCCTTGGTTATGGAGTGCAGATGCTGGCGGAAGTAGACTGGCTGCCGGCCAAATCGATTTACTACTGGGGAGATATTGACACTCACGGCTTTGCCATCCTTTCGCAGTTGAGAAGTCATCTCCCTCAAACAAGATCATTATTAATGGATGAAAAGACACTGCTAACGCACAGATCATTATGGGTAGTCGAACCCGAAGAAAAACGCTTTGTTGATGAACTGAAAAACCTCACCGGCCCTGAACAGGAGCTTTTCACCGCCCTCCGCAGCAATTCATTAGGAACCAATATACGCCTTGAACAGGAACGCATTCAGTATGAATATGTAATGGGGGCGGTCTTGAACAGAGGGGATGTAGGGGAATTGCAGAGCTTAAAAGGGTAATGATTGAGGCTCTTGCAAAAGTCTTGTTTTGTCATTCCCGAGGTAGTAATCGGGAATCCAGTTTCTTTAAAAAATAAAGACTTCTGGATACCCGTTTTCACGGGTATGACGGCACAAGTTATTTTGCAGGGACTTTTGCAAGAGCCTCGATTGGTAATGTTCATCTGTTGAGTTGAAATTACGTAATCCGTATTCCGTATGACGGACATCGGTCATTACTTTGTAATGAGAGATTCAACTTCTTTCAAGCAGCAACTCCTTCCTTCCGGACATTGAGCAATAATGGACTATTAACAGTTTCATAGTCAGTCTCGGATACAGGATAGACAGAGATCAATACCCCGTGCTTAATGTTCAGATCGCTGATTATCTCTATCATTCTGTCAATCTCTCTGCCGGGTACAATCTTTCCTTCAAGGACAATAACAAGGTCGATGTCAGAGTGCTCGGCCGCTTCATTCCTTGCATAGGAGCCATACACAATGATCTGCTTTAAAGTGTTTCCATAAAGATTGAATAACTTTGCTTTTAATTCATGCAGGATTTCCCTGATGTCATGTATGTTATGCATTTACCTAACCACCCTTCTGGCAATGAAATCTTCGTAAAATCAAATAATTATAATTTTATAATTGATTATGTCTTTTCTCAATCAATTTTGTACAGCCTGTCTTGCCCCCCCTGTGTCAGGATAGATGTCGCCATAAATAAACAAACAGGGAGCGGAGAAGAGGCGACAAATGGGAAAATACACAGAAGAATACAAAGCAGGAATAGTAAGGAGAATGATAGGGCCAGTTTCTGAATCAGTACAGGAATTAAGCCGAGAGACCGGAATAACTACCAACACATTGTATAGTTGGAGGAAACAAAGCAGAGCTAAGGGAGTAGAGATGGCTGGGAAGAAA
>BDSY01000084.1 GCA_002897895.1 bacterium BMS3Abin06 | reverse complement strand
ACTCTATAAGGAAAACCCGGCACAGGAGAAGAAAATCCAACTGCAAGATCGATTTGATGAAATCTTCCAGGAAGAAACCTGTTTTGTTACATTAAATCTTGCCCTGAAACGTTTGTACAAAAATAAAGCTGAACTTCTTCTGGTCTTGGACCGACCGGAAATCCCCCTTCATAACAATGCAAGTGAAACAGATATTCGGGAATATGTCAAAAGACGCAAAGTCAGTGGGGGAACCCGCAGTGATGCCGGCAGAAAATGCCGTGATACTTTCACAAGCCTTAAAAAAACATCCCGAAAATTGAACATCTCCTTTTGGCTATATCTTAACGATCGAATCGGGAGTCTTAATGCCATATCTCTTTTGGATCATTTAATGCGTCTACGCTCTCCTTCCTCAACTTTTTGAGATGTTACGTATAAATAACATAACCCTCTGTTTCTTAAAGATTTTTGAAAATTCTAAATTCCAAATTTTGCCTGTTCATGAGTGCGGAATGTGGGATATAACTGTAAAACGTGATCCTTTATCAGGAACACTCTCAATCCGTACTTTTCCACCCATCACTTCAACCAGCTCCTTCACAATAGCAAGCCCTAATCCTTTACCGCCTGAATCCGCATCCTTATAAAACCGTTCAAAAACCCTGGAGAGATTATCTTCTGAAATACCTTTGCCTGTATCTTCAACAGATATATAAAAATCCATGTCTTCATCAATCCTGCACTTCCCCCAGTTTACTGCTATCCCGCCTGAGTCTGTGAACTTACCGGCATTTAAAATGAGGTTCTTTAAAATTATATGAAGTTTTTCAGGATAAGTCTTTACTGCAATTGAAGGCCCCTCTGTTTTTAAGTAAAGCCCTTTCTCTTCAATAATTTTCCTCATGTCTCCGGCTACTGATTCAATAAACTCTTTTAAATTAATTTCTTCTATCACTCCTTTTTTAAAGAAGCTCGCCTCGGCCCGTGTAATATCCTCTATCCCTTCTACTAATGAAACAAGCCTCTCAATTTCAGCCCTTACATTCTCAATAACGGCACGGGGGTCGGATATGATCCCGTCTTCAATAGCCTCAAGGTTCGCCTTTATAATTGTCAGAGGAGTCCTCAGCTCATGCGCAATGTTTGAGGTCAGGTGTTTTCTCAGGGTGTCTTCTCTTCTGAGGGCCTCAGCCATGTAATTAAAGGTCTCCGTCAGCTTATCTATTTCATCTTTAAACTTTTTATGCGGTACCAGCGTCTGTGCCGGAAAATCACCTTCAGCTATCTTCTCTGCTGAAACAGTTAAACGCCTTAAAGGATTTGAAAGAAAGATTGTAAATAAAACAGATAAGATCAGGGCGCCGCCGCCTGCTATCAAAAAAGATATAATAAGGAATTCCCTGCCCCTTTTCCTGAATGTCTCTTGTCTCAGAGGTATTAACCCCGATCTTTCAAGTGGTCTGACATACAGTTTGCCTATCTCTTCTCCTTTGACATATAAGGGATACCATGTAAACTCGCCGACACCTGAAGGCAACTTTAAAAGCGACTTCATTCTCTTTAACATATTAGGGTTCATTTCTGAAAAAACATCGGTAGAGGACAATATCTTATTGCCTGAGTTGTCTTCTACATAAGATTCAAGCCCGAGCATTAAACTCCAGTGCAATGATTTACTCAATAACTCCTTGTCCCAGGTCTTGTCTTTGTAACTGCCTTCGACTGAAGCCATTACCCAGTATATATGGTCCTCTTCCGTGCCCCTGAGAAAGTCATTAAAATCTCCGATAATGAGTCTTTCAAAAACAATATTTGAAAGCAGGGCAAGAAAAATAATAAATATAAATGCAAGAAAGAGTTTAGTCCTCATCAGGCAAACCGGTAAACTTATAACCTACGCCGTAAACCGTTTTGAGATAGGAAGGATTTTTCTGGCTCTCCTCAATCTTGCGGCGGATATTCTTGATATGCGCATCAATTGTTCTGTCATATCCTTCAAAGTCATAACCGAGTATAACATTGACAAGGTGGAGTCTTGTGAAGACCTGTCCGGGACGTTCTGCAAGGCACTGCAGCAGCTTAAATTCCGTAGGCGTAAGAACCACGGGAGAGCCTTTTTTCCGAACTTCAAAACGTGTTGAATCTATGACAAGATCGCCCCTGTTAAAATTGCGGATGTCTTCTGATCGCCTGACCCTTCTTAAAAGCGCCTTCACTCTTGCAACAAGTTCTCTCGGGCTGAACGGTTTAACTACATAATCATCAGCGCCGATTCCAAGCCCCCTGATTCTGTCCTCTTCTTCACTCTTTGCAGTCAGCATTATGATAGGAACATCGGAATCTTCGCGGATCGTATGGCATATATCTTCCCCTGTCATGTCCGGAAGCATTAAGTCAAGGATAATAAGGTCAAAACCCTTTTTTAAGGTTGATAAAGCCTTTTCTCCTGTCTCTGCAACGGTTACCCTGAAGCCTTCTTTTTCGAGATATGCCTTTACTATTTCAGAAATTTTGCTTTCGTCTTCAACTACGAGAATCGCGGCCTCTTTCATGCTAAAATGATAACACAAATATTGTGGATTATTTATTTCTATCTTGCCAATAAAAATCAGGCTTATCGTATAAGTATGTGGGTAAAATCATACTTAAAAGGATATACTTCTTGTTAATTTCCCCTACCCTCTTTTCCAAATAGGGGAAGAGAGGAAGCAAAAATTGACCCACTCGATTGCACGAAGACCCAAAATCATTTTATGGTTTAGTCTTACTGCCGGGGTTTTGCGATTATTTCCATGACCCTGAGATCGAGGAATCTCTTTGATGTTGCCGTCCTTATGAGCGTGACTGTATCAGCGCCTCTTCCTGTGCCTGCCACTGCAAGGGCCTCTTCCCCTTCCGGTATAAGCCCTGCGTCAGCAGCCATCATGACCATCTCGCAGCAGACTTTGGCTCCTTCGCCGAATCTGCGGAGGGACTGCGCAACAAGGAGGGTCGGATAGACGCCGCTGAATTTTTTTGCTAATGATGTTTCAAGGCTGTGGGTAATCATTGTGCCGGTGTATATTACGGCCCCGGCTGCCTGAATTTTTTCTCTTGCCTCCGCGGTAAGCTCAATGCTGTTCGGCTCTTTAAAACCATGCGAGTGAGTTACAATTACAAGGTTGACGCCTCTGTCTTTGAATGCTTCGGCAAAGTTCAGGCCTGTACTGCCGGTGGTGGAAGCAACAACAATATGTTTATAGTTGAATTCATCAACGGCTTTTTGTGCAATATCAAGACATTCCCGGGTATTGTCCTGACCGGGCTTTTCAAAATATGTTACTGTTTTTTGCATGATATGAACCTCCGGTTTTAAATTTAAAATCAAATCAATATTATCAAATCCGGATATTAAAATCCAAAATGAATCTGGTATACTCTCTTAATGAACTTTGAAGAATTAGTTGATATAGTTGCAAAACTCCGGGGTCCCGATGGTTGCCCGTGGGATAAGGAACAGACCAGGGAAAGTCTCAGACCGTATCTCATAGAGGAATTCTATGAGCTTATTGATGCACTTGAAGAAAATGATCATCAGGGTATGGAAGAAGAATCAGGCGACCTGCTCTTCCAGATACTCCTCCAGAGCCGGCTTTCAAAAGAGGAGGGGAAGTTTGACATTAATGATGTTGTTGAAGGTATTGCCCGAAAGATGATAAAACGTCATCCGCATGTCTTTGGTGATAAAGACTTCAAGACTTCAGAGGATGTAAGCAAGTGGTGGCAGGAGCATAAGAAGAAAGAAGGAAAAAATTACAGCTCTGCCATTGGCGGGGTGCCGCAATCGCTTCCTGCATTGATCAGGGCGCAGCAGATTCAGTTTAAGGCAGCGAAGGTCGGTTTTGACTGGGAAAGAATTGAAGACGTATTTGAAAAGCTTGAAGAGGAAATCAGGGAATTAAAAGATGCTATCAACAGAAAAGAGCATGAAGAAATAGAAGATGAGCTGGGAGACCTGTTCTTTGTTCTTGTGAGAATTGCCAACTCTCTTAAGATAAACCCTGAAGATGCCCTGAGGAAGACTATCAAAAAATTTATTCGAAGGTTCAGACACATGGAAACAGAGGCATCAAGGCAGGATAAAAATCTTACTGATATGACCCTTGCCGAGATGGATATTTTATGGAATGAGGCCAAGAAGAAAAAATGCCGGGATTAATCCATAAACCTGTAACCTGCGCCCGGCACTGTCAGGACATATTTGGGGTTTGAGGGGTCTTTCTCTATCTTCTGTCTGAGATGCTGAATGTGGACATCTATAACCCGGCTCCAGGAATAGATATTAGAGTCCCTCCAGATATTCTTTCTTATCGTCTCTCTGCTCAATGCCTCGCCGCGGTGATTTATGAAAAAGCAGAGCAGTTCAAATTCCCTGGGAGTAAGGTCAACCTTTTTACCTGAAACCGTAACAATATGCTTCTTGTGATCAACCCTGATGTTCCCGGCTGCAACTTTTTCTTTTGCAGCAGAAGGGCACGCCCTCCGAAGGCAGGCTTTTATCCTTGCCAGAAGCTCAAGTGTCTCAAAAGGCTTTACCACATAATCATCAGCGCCGCTTTCAAGTCCTATGACTTTGTCGGAGACCTTGTCTTTTGCCGTCAGCATTATAATAGGTATTTCGGGAAGCACCTTTCTCAGATCACGGCAGATCTCCATGCCGTCTCCATCAGGCAGCATAACATCAAGAAGTATCAGGTCAGGGGGCCTTATTGACATTATTTTCTGTGCTGCTGCCCAGCAATCCGCTGTATCCACTTCATAATCATGAAGTTCGAGATTGGCTTTAAGTACCTTTAAGATATCTCTGTCATCATCAACAGCAAGTATATTATTGCTCATTCATATATCCTTGTTTGGGCAGGGTAAAACTAAAAGTGTTATGCATGTCTCCCGCTTTACTCGATACCTTAATCTCGCCGCTATGGGCTTCAATTATACCCTTACATATGGCAAGTCCAAGCCCGGTCCCCTGTCTTTTGCCTATTGTATAAAATTTGTCGAAGATTTTCTCCCGAACTTCAACAGGTATCCCGGGGCCTTCATCCTTTATGGATACAGTTACTCTCTTTTCAGACTCGGGAATGGAAATGTTTATCCTGCTGTTATCCGGACTGTATCTCAGCGCATTTGAGATGAGATTTATCAGAACCTGTCTTATCCTGTCTTCATCTGCAATTGCAAACACTTCAGGATTGGCTACTATTTTAAATGTAATGTTTTTTTCACCGGAGGCAGACTGGAAGCTGATTATTACCTCTTTAACGAGTGAAAGCAGGTTCACCCGGCTGAAATGCAGATCAAACATCCCGGATTCAATACGCTCAAGGTCAAGGGTATCATTAACCATTCTGATCAGCCTGTCCGCGTTATTCTTTATAACATCAAGGAATTCCATGATGTCTTCCGCATCCTTACCGGAACGGGAGATACCGGGAATCCTGGTTGTTATATAATCCATTGCGCCCTTTATTGAAGTCATGGGCGTTCTTAACTCATGTGATATCTTTGCAATAAAATCCGATTTTTTCTCATTCAGCTCCGTGAGCCTTGCATTTGCATCTTCAAGCCCCTTTGTTGCTTTCTGAACCTCGTCTTCAAGACCGGTGTGATATTCTGTCAGAGATTTTGCCATTTCAACAAATGAACTACTGAGATCTTCCAGTTCATCGCCTGTCCTTATTACGGATATTTCGGTTTTTTCTCCCCTCGAAAAATCCTTCATGAATGCCTTTAATTGTTTGACGGGACTGAGCACAAGGCCCTTCATCATTATGAACAATACAATCATCAATATACTGATGGTGGCAATGCTTGTCAGGATGATTGCCCTTTTTTCAGATTGCATCATTGAAAGCGCATAATCCATGGGCACAGACACACTTATCGCTCCCCTCACATCACCTGTCTTGTATCCCTGATGCGAATGGCATTTAAGGCAGGGCTTCTCAATATAAAGAGGCGCTATATACCTGTAATAATATGCAGGACCGATTTTTTCTATTTTTGAAGAATCCTTGCTTTGCCTTGCTTCAAATGCTTCAAGGGCCGTCCTTTCAAATTCATCGGGTGCATTTGCAGGATTCAACAGCTTCAGACTTGTTATGTGAAACCAGTACATGCCCTCTTTCCTGGCATATTTCGAAAGTTCCTTGGTTACCATTGCAGGACTTAGCTTGTTGTATTTCCTGCCTTTGATATCCATTATCTCTGGTTCCGGAAGATAGGGATTCGGTTTTTCCCATGGCACCTGTTCCACAAAAACACCGCCGTGATCGGCAATCCACCTTCTTGTGAGGACAATCTGATGGAATAATGCCTTTGCCTGCATGTCAAGCTGTTTTATAATCAGGCTCGAATCTTTTTTTGTAACAAAATATGCCGACATACTCATGGCTATCGTCAGAACCGCAGCCGTTCCGATGATAAACTTGAGGCTGAGGCTGATCTTTAATGCCCTGAACTGTTTCAGTAATCGCTTTAATGTTTGCATAGGGAAGATAATGATTGGAGAAATGAGCTGTTACATCTCATATTAACATTGTAAAAATCCGCACAATGACAAGTCAAATTTGCCGGTGCGGAAGGACAAAAGCGCTATACTTGAAAATGTTATAATTCCTGATGATAAACCCGGACGAATACAGAGACCTTCAGGTTCTTGTTCTCGAACCCTATTACGGTGGCTCTCACAAATCCTTTCTCTCAGGCCTGAGCAAGCTTCCGTTCAAGTTTGAATTCATAACATTCCCTGCACGCAAATGGAAATGGCGCATGAGACTTGCCGCCCCATTTTATGCCCGGAAGCTTTGTGAAACAGGACGGAGATTTGACCGGATTTTGTGTTCCACTTTTGTTGATGTCGCTGCATTCCGCGGGCTTGCCCCGGCCTGGGTGCGCAGCGTGCCTCTGCTTACGTATTTTCATGAAAACCAGTTCGCTTATCCGATGCAGGTCGAAGACGAGCGGGATTTTCACTTTGCCCTCACAAATATGACCACTGCCCTTGCCTCTGATTGTCCGGCGTTCAACTCTGAGTACAATCTCAAATCTTTCCTGCAGGGGATTGAGAAATTACAGAAGAAGTCCTATGACTTAAAACTCGACAATCCCTCTGATACAATACGCACCAGGTCCCGGGTGATTCCGCCCGGCATTGACTTCTCAGCTATTGATGCATTGGAAGAATCGGACGGCAGAGAGGCCCCTGTAATATTATGGAATCACAGGTGGGAGCATGATAAAAACCCCGGGTTGTTTTTCAAAACCCTTTTCAGCCTGGATCGCAAAGGCATAGATTTCAGGCTCGTCGTGCTGGGTGAATCCTTTAAAACACATCCTGCCATATTCGATGAGGCCGGGAAAAAACTCTCCCACAAAATTCTTCATTCCGGTTATGCCGGGTCACGGCTTGATTACGCCCGCTGGCTGAGGCAAAGCGATATAGTAGTCTCAACCGCACGACATGAATTTTTCGGTATGTCTGTAATTGAAGCAGTACGGGCAGGCTGCCGTCCGCTTCTTCCAAAACGGCTCTCCTATCCTGAGCTGTTCCCTGAAGAATTCCTGTACGATGAAGGTGACTTTGAGTATCGACTCACAAAAGAGATACTGGAGAATAAACGGCTTTCCCCGGGCCGGGCTAATAAACTGACTGAACCTTATTCATGGGATAAGCTTATGCCGGCATATGCGTCATGGATCGCGGATGCGTGCATGAAAACCATTTTGTAGCTGCTCTCAATACACAATTTGTAACTATTCGAGGCTCCCCCTTTTTCAAAGAAGAGATAAAGAAAATGTAACCATTCACAGGTTATATTTGTCAGTATTCAACATTAAACACTGCACCGGAAAGACTGAAATCCCCTCTTGAGAGGGGTGCAGGGGTGTGTTTACAATGAATATCCTACTGAAGTAAAAGGGTTCGCCATCCAGAAAACAACAGCACAGAATATGAAAAAAATCAGACCGAATAAAGACACACACCCCTTAATCCCCTCTCAAGAGGGGAAAACTGATAAACTGCCCCCTGCACCCTGTGAACGGTTATTTATGTTTTTATGGAACAGTGTCGATGATATAATAGATATATTTAGATGATAAGAGACAATCCACTTTTTTGTGGTGAAATTTTTAAACGCATCGACAGGGAGGGAAGAAAGGCCATGCAAAAATATGTATTATCATCAATACTGATTTTATTAATTACTTTATTGATTTTCTCTTTTGCATCAGCTAAAAAGGATTCGCGTGTAATCAGCCCGCAAGTTGCAGCTTTAGTTGTTGCGACAAAACCGGCCCCGGATAACCCGGAGATAAATAAACAAACAAATGAACCGGATACAATTATAAAACAGGACAACGCAAGTGACCACTTTGACCTTGGGGTTTCCTATAGTGACAAAGGCATGTATATTGAGGCAGTAGAAGCATACAAACAAGCCCTGAAGATGAAACCTGATTATACGGAAGCACATTATAATCTCGGTCTTTCCTATTACGGGTTGGGCATGTATAAAGAGGCAATAGATGCTTATAAACAAGCTGCACAGGAGGACAACCCTGATATTGCAGAGACACATTATAAACTCGCTTTATCATATTTAATGTTAGAGGATAAGGACTCTTTAACAGAAGAATATAAGATACTGAGAAACCTTGACTCTCAAAAGGCTGATAATTTATATGAGGCGGCTATTGAAAAGGTCTCGTCAGATGCGGACAGTAAATATATTATTCAGGTAGGGGCATATAAAATACCTGATAATGCAAATAAAATATTTGAAAAGTTGAAGGCCGAATACATATATGCATATGTTGAAAGAGAAACCAATTTTAATAAAGTCAGGATTCTGGGGATAAAAACAAAAGAAGAAGGCGCTCTCATCATAAAGGAAATAAATAATACATTCGGGCTTAAACCTTTTCTGCTCAGCGCACATTAAACGTCAATGACCGCCCGCCTCTCTACTTTCTTCTTTTCCCGATAGATGTCTATAATACGGGATGCAATGGAAACAGACATCTGAAATCATACTGACGTTTTTTGTCCTTTTATTGTCTTTAGTTTTTATCATACCGGGCTTCACTGAAGCTGCACTTCTGCCGGAGGAAATCGTGGTATTGGTAAACTCCGGCTCCCCCGAGTCGATGAATATCGGCAAATTGTATATGGAATTGCGAAAAGTTCCTGTAACTCACCTGATCGAGGTAAGTGTTACAACAGATGAGCGGATTTCCCGGAGGGACTATGATGAACTGATTGCTGAACCGGTAAGAAAGGCAGTTGGTGAGCTTTATGACAAAGGGGAAAATATCCGTTGTATTGTTACAACTTATGGCATCCCCCTCCGAATCAGGGCGGTAAAGGCATTGATTGTTCCGGAAGACGAGATCAACAGGTACGGCAGAATGAAAAAACAGAAAAAAGAGAAACTCTCTGAACTGAAAAAAAGGAGAAAGGAAAATAAGCATCTCGATAAAGATTTAAACAGGGATATTAAAAGGCTGAGCGCGGAGATTAGTAAGCTTAATATGAAGCTTGGATATTTGAGAGGCACTGATACTGTTGCGGCCGTGGATTCTGAACTCACCCTGGTACTTATGCCGGACTACGGGCTTGCAGGATGGCAGCCGAATCCTGAATTCATCTATAACAGAAAAAAGGTTCTTTCTCATTTCAAGTGGGTAAACCAACTTTACTGAAATCTAATTTACCTGTAAGAAGGTAAATTATTGTTTCAAAGTTTTTAAAAGTTCTATATCCTCTTGCTTTTGCTTTAGCAGCTTGCACCAAACTGTTAAGACCTTCTAATATGCCATTGTTAATTTTACTGTCATACCATCTTAGCACTCCAGCCCAGTGGTTTTTTATT
>BDSY01000083.1 GCA_002897895.1 bacterium BMS3Abin06 | reverse complement strand
ATCCAATTCAATTGCTAACATCAATCTTAAGAGTACCGAGTTCTCTTTTAACATGTTGATTCTAAAGAAAACGTCATGACCACGCAGTTGTCATTCCCGCTTGTCGGGAATCCGGGAAAATCAAAGGGTTATAGATTCCGGACAAGCCGGAATGACAGAACTCGGTACTGTCGAGATCAATGTATTACAAAAAAAATCTGCTATATAATTGTCTATTGGTTTTTGCCTGTGAAAATCATGCCCCATTAGTTGTTTCCCTTTCAAATAACCCCGGAGTTTTATTTCAGCTTTTGTACTGTTATTTCTCAGGCTTCCGGCTAATTCCTTTAGTTTCGGATTATACTTGATTTTCATTTAAACACACCCCTGCACCCCTCTTTTTAGAGGGGAATGCCCACAGCCATTCTTTTTAGATAAGATGAGTTCATATTTACCCATTCATTATGAGAAAGAACCTTTATTTACGTATTAAATCCTTTCTGTAAATCACCAAAATTCAGTTTGATGCCGATTTCCTTCAACCGCAACCTGTTTTGCACCAACTGAATACAGGATATTTATTGACAAATGTTATTGACGCATTGACTTTATTCAAAAAATTATGTTAAAAAATGTATCTATTTCAGCAACTGGAGGCTTTATATATGTATGCAATAATTGAAACAGGTGGAAAACAATACAGGATATCCGAGGGGGACATTTTAAAAGTTGAAAAACTTAAAAATGTTGCCGGGGATACTGTTACATTTGATAATGTTGTAATGGTCTCGGAGGGTGATAATATTTCATACGGCACCCCTTTTCTTTCGTCGGCAAAAGTGACTGCTGATGTCCTGGGGACCGACAAAGCCAAAAAAGTCCTTGTATTCAAACAAAAACTAAGAAAAGGCCACAGGAAACTGAGAGGCCACAGGCAGCAGTATACATCTGTCAAGATTAAGAGTATTCAGGTCAACTAATTAATTGGAGGATAAAAAATGGCTCATAAAAAAGGTGTTGGGAGCACAAGAAATGGACGCGATAGTGAGTCAAAACGCCTTGGTGTAAAAATGTACGGCGGGCAGGTTGTAAAAGCAGGTAATATCCTTGTCAGACAGAGAGGCACCAAGTTCCATCCTGGTTTTAACGTCGGCAAGGGAAGCGATGATACACTTTTTGCCAGAATCGCCGGAATCGTAAAATTTGAGCGCAGGGGCAAATCAAAACAACAGATAAGCGTCTATCCTGCAGAAGCATAACAGAAGGATACTATTAGAAATTCACTCTGGAAGGCGGGCTGAGCCCGCCTTTTTTTGTTGATATTTGCCATTCTGATTTTTTAGTTTTCGGTAGTCAGTGAAAGTCTGTAGCTAAAAAATATTGTATTATTAAAACAATGAAATTCATTGATCAGGTAAAAGTCTATGTAAAGGCAGGAGACGGCGGCAGGGGATGTGTGAGCTTTCGAAGAGAAAAGTTCATACCACGGGGCGGCCCTGACGGCGGTGATGGAGGGAGAGGCGGACATATCATCTTCAGGGCCAGGGGAGACCTTAATACCCTGCTGGACTTTAAGTACCGTCAGCAATACCTGGCTAAAAAGGGTCAGCATGGAATGGGCAAAAACATGCACGGCAAAAACGGGAAAGACCTTATAATGCCCGTGCCCATTGGAACACTTATAAAGGATTTTGAATCCGGCGAAATACTTTGTGACCTTACAATAGAAGGCCAGGAGTTCATAGCTGGAAAAGGCGGGAGAGGCGGACTTGGAAACAGCCACTTCAAGAGTTCTACAAGACAGGCCCCGAGATTTGCCCAGCCCGGAGAACCGGGTGAAGAGAGAACCCTCTTCCTGGAATTAAAACTCCTCGCGGATGTAGGACTGATAGGGCTTCCGAACGCGGGCAAATCCACTTTAATATCCGCCCTCTCTTCCGCAAGACCCAAAATTGCAGATTATCCATTCACTACCCTGAAACCTGCCCTCGGTGTTGTTAAATATGGAGAGTTTAAAAGCTTCGTAATTGCAGATATTCCGGGTTTAATAGAAGGGGCACATAAAGGAACAGGGCTGGGGTTTCAGTTTTTACGCCATGTAGAGAGGACGTCCGTTCTGCTGCACCTTGTCGATATATCAGAGATGGCTGAAGGTGACCCAACGGATAACCTTGAAAAAATCAATAAGGAGCTGGAACTCTATAGTTCTGAATTAATTAAAAAACCCCGGGCAATAGCCGGAACAAAGCTTGATATAAAAGGTGATGGGGAAAGGTTTGACACGCTCGCCCGATATTGCAAAGATAAGCACTATGCCTTTTTCCCGATATGCTCGGTAACAGGAGAGGGGATAAAAGAACTTATAATATATCTCGGCAATAAAGTGGAGGAACACAAAAGAACTTAAGAGCCGGGAACCGATATGAAACGTTTAGTTATAAAAATAGGAAGCAATATACTCGCCTCAGCAGAGCAGGGACTGAATACGAGGAGACTCCGTGCAATTACAAAAGATATTTCAGAGGTTGCAGACAAGGGACATCAGGTAGTCATGGTCTCTTCCGGCGCTATTGCCGCGGGGCTTAAGAAGCTAGGGCTCAGGGGGAAGCCTCTTGACATAAGACTCCAGCAGGCTGCTGCTGCGATTGGACAGTCAAGCCTGATGTGGGCCTACGAGCATCACTTCGCAGAGTTCAACAAAAAGGTTGCACAGGTTTTACTCACAAGGGATGATATTTCAAACCGCCTCAGATATATCAACGCCAAGAATACACTATTTACCCTCATGAGCTACAACGTCATTCCACTCATCAATGAAAATGATCCCGTGGCTGTTGATGAAATAAAATTCGGAGACAATGATATGCTGGCCGCCCTGACAGCAGGCCTTATTGAGGCGGACATGCTTGTTATTCTTTCAGACGTTGAAGGACTTTACACAAAAGACCCCGGCCGGAAAGGTGCAAAGCTTATTAAAACCGTTGCTGAAATCACACCTGATATTGAGAACCTCGCAGGGGGGAAGGGCAGCGCAGTCGGTACAGGTGGAATGTATTCAAAACTTCTTGCAGCTAAGCAGACAACTGATTACGGTATCCCGGTGGTAATAATGAACGGTAAAAAAAGCGGCCTGCTTCCCGGCCTGATACACGGTAAACAAACCGGGACATACTTTGAACCCAAAAAGCAGCGGCTGACTTCTAAAAAGGGATGGATTGCTTATGGTGTGCGCTCAAGGGGTGCGATTTACATAGATAACGGTGCAGTGAAGGCATTGACACTCAGGGGTAAAAGCCTCCTGCCTTCAGGCATAACAAAAATAGAAGGACGCTTTGATGTCGGGGATTATGTCCGGTGTCTTACAGAAGAGGGTAAAAAAATCGCCAAGGGTCTGACAAATTACTCTTCAAAAGACCTCGAATATATCAAGGGCAAGAAAACCTCTGAAATAGAGAAGATATTAGGATACAAATATTCGGATGAAGTTATTCACAGGGATAATTTAGTCTTGATTTAAACGTTGCATAAACATGGCAGGTGGCCTTCCCGCAAAACCTTTACAAAACGTCAAAAAGAATATTAATTTGTCTTATTTCCAAACAATAACATCGGGCAGGTTCAGGACTTCAAACCCGTAGGCGACCAGACCAGAGCCATAGAAGCGCTTACCGAAGGTATCCTGAAAGGCCTGAATCATCAGATTCTCCTCGGCGTCACCGGGTCAGGCAAGACATTCACCATTACCAATGTAAATAAACCAGCAGTCAATGAGGTCAACAGCAGGATTAAACGTTTAAAGATATCCGGTTGGCTGAGGGTTGAAGAGGATGGAAGGATATTAGAGCTAAAAGAAGATAAAGCAGCTTTAGTAGAAGAAGAGAAATTGGACGGATGTTATGTTATCAAAAGTGACTTATCAAAAGACATAGATAAGCAAGTTATCCATGATCGCTACAAAGATCTGGCAGAAGTGGAACAGGCATTTCGTACGTGCAAGACAGCAATGTTGGAAATGAGACCGTGGTATGTGTGGAGCGAAAAAAGCACTCGTGGTCATGCACTTGTGGTAATGTTGGCATACCTGATTATCCGTAACCTGCAACAAGCCTGGGCTGATTTTGATCTAACAGTAGAAGAAGGGCTAAAGCAATTATCAATGTTATGCTCAATGGAACTGGTTATCAAAGATGAGGGTTCTTGCCATCAGATCCCCACTCCTTGCCGGACATCAGATGAATTACTTAAGGCTGTTAATGTACGTTTACCCAAGGTTCTTCCTCATTTAGGGGCAAATGTTGTCAGTAGGAAGAAGCTGCAATCACGCCGTATAACTCGTTGATTTTACAAGTGTTTAGCCTTGCCATGCTATTACGGAGGGCACTTCAAGCGACTTCCGGTTCTGCTCGTCAACTAATTGAGGATCAAGCGGTCAATTAAATTAGCGCATTTAATCAAGATGTTACATTTTAACGAAAACCGGGGTATTCAGCAAGGGAAAAGTGGCAGCAAAATCCCCTTGACATTTATTCAAACATTTGTTTTAATCGATTGTATGAATGACAATAACTCGACCTTCACTGATACGAAACAGCGCATTCTCGATGCGGCTGAGCATCTCCTTGCAATAAAGGGATTTCGCGCCACCTCTCTCAGGGCAATAACCGGGAGGGCCGGCGTAAATCTGGCGGCGGTTAACTACCATTTCGGCTCCAAAAAGGCGCTGCTTGAGGCTGTCATCAAAAGAAGAATTCAACCCCTTAACCGGATTCGCAGAAAAAGACTGGAGGAAGTAAGAGAATCTGCAAGGCAAAAGGGGAAGAAGCCCGAAGTAAAAGCAGTGCTCTCGGCATTTATAGAGCCGACCCTGCTCTTTAAAGAATCAAATCCTGATGCAAAAAAATTTTTCATATTCATCGGAAGGTCTTTTACTGACCCTGATGACACGGTAAGAGAGGTATTTCTACGTTTTATTAAGCCCATTTTCCATCTGCTGTTTGAAACCGCGTGTGAGGCATTACCAGGTCAGCCGCGTGATATAGTTTTCTGGAGGCTTCATTTTACTATAGGGGCCCTTTTTCATGCAATGCATGTAAGCGGAAACATTAAAATGGAACGTTTGAATATGAAAACCGGAATCGATGCAAATTCGCTGATTGACCTG
Source organism: bacterium BMS3Abin06 (assembly GCA_002897895.1). Lineage (GTDB taxonomy): Bacteria > Nitrospirota > Thermodesulfovibrionia > UBA6902 > UBA6902 > BMS3ABIN06. Next base: position 31,722 of record BDSY01000083.1, on the reverse strand, counting down.
ATCCTTCCATTTGTGACAGCAGGGATGAAGGCATGATGAAGATTATTCGAATCTTACCGGCATTACTGATTATTGCAGCAGCAGGATGCTCTCTCCATGAATCAAAGATTAACAGGCCGCTGATAGAGGTTCCCTCTTCATATTCATCAGGAGAGGAAAAGCCCGCACCGCCAATCGGCAAATGGTGGGAACAGTTTGAAGATAATAAATTGAACCTGCTTATGGAAGAGGCTTTCAGGCATAACCCCGATATTGTCCGGGCATATGAACGTCTCCGGCAGTCACGAGCTCTAATGCACATAAGCGCTTCATCTACGGGGCTGATTTTAAACATTGAAGGTTCCGGTGGCATAAGCCGCCGGCCGGGTATTTCAGGCACATCAACTTCCGGAAGTTATACACTTTCTGCGGCTGCCGCTTATGAATCAGACCTATGGGGAAAACTTGAATCAAAAACCAGGGCCGCGCAACTTGATGCATTGGCATCAGAACAGAATCTCAAGGCCCTGTATATAAGTATTTCAGCAGAGCTTGCCGATCTCTATTATCTGGCAATTGAGCAGCGCGCACAACTGGAGCTTTCTGATCAGACCATCGCCTCTTTTCAGGACACATTGGAGAGAGTAGAACGCCGGTATCGTGAAGGTCTTGTGCCTGCAATCGATGTTTATCAGTCACGCCAAAACCTCTCGACTGCCAGGTCCCGGAGACCGCTTTTTGAGTCAGGACTCTCTGTAACACTTAATGCCATTTCCGTGCTGACCGGAAATTTCCCTGATAAGAAAAGAGGCGGCGATGTTAATGACCTGAAAAAAGCCCCGGTATTCCCGGCCGGCTTGCCGTCGCAGCTTCTTAAAAACAGGCCGGATATCAGGGCAGCGCTTTTGCGGCTTAAAGCAAGCGACGAGAGGGTTGCAGTAGCTATAGCGGACAGATTCCCTTCATTTAACCTGGCAGGCGGTTACGGTGGTTCCAGCGATAAAATCAGAACAATCCTTGATTCACCGAACGTACTCTGGAATATTCTTTTGCAGATTGCGCAGCCTGTCTTCGATGCAGGAAGAAGAAGGGCGGAAGTGGACCGCACAGAGGCTCTGTTCAGGGAAAATTTAGCTCTTTATCATAAGGCAGTGCTCAATGCATTCAGGGAGGTTGAGGACGCCCTTTCCAGAATCCGTGCATCTGAAGAGCGCATTAAAACGCTTGATGAAACCGTGTCTGCCTCAGAAAATTCTCTCCGGCTTGCCCTTGACCGCTATATGCAGGGCCTGACCGATTACCTGCCTGTGCTGTCCGGACAACTGAGGCATCTCACTGCAAAGAGCGACCTCATAGCAGCAAGAAGGCAGGCTGTCTCAGACCGCATTCAGCTCGCACGAGCTTTAGGCGGCGACTGGGTTGAAACCGTTTTTAACAAGGAGACCATATGAGCCGGAAGACAAAATTATTGAAAATAGCAATCCCTTTGATCATTATCTTTGCCGGTTTCGGAATAATGAAGGTTTTAATAGCCGAACGTCCGGCGCCTGTCAAGGAAATCAAAGAAAATCCCGGAGTCCTGGTGGAGGTTTTCAGGGCGGACAGGGAAAACAGGCAAATTATTGTTAAAGGCACGGGTACTGCAAAAGCTGCACAGGAAATATCCGTTATTCCACAGGTAAGCGGCCGTGTCACATACACAGCTCCCGGTCTGGTTGTCGGAGGCTTTTTCAAAAAAGATGAGATATTGTTTGAAATAGAAGGCATTGATTACATACTTGCCCTGGAACGGGCAAAGGCTGCGAGGGCAAATGCCGAATATGAGCTGGCAACTATTGAAAGCAGGGCCCGCATTGCCCGTGAAGAGTGGGAGCGCATTAATAAGGATGAGCAGGTCCGGCCTAATCCGCTTGTACTCTATGGGCCCCAGTTAAAAAATGCCCAAGCCGCACTTGCATCTGCCGATGCTGCTCTGGAACAGGCGAGGCTCAACCTTGAGAGGACTCAAATAAGGGCGCCGTTTAACGGCAGGGTGCAATCCGAGAATATCGATATCGGCCAGTACGTAATAAGGGGCTCAAGCGTTGCCTTTCTTTCCGGAACAGATACAACAGAAATCAATGTTCCCCTTACCGCAGATGATTTAAGCTGGCTGCATATCCCGGCACAGGGTGAAAAAGAGAGAGGCCCGCAGGCTGTTGTCAGCGTCAGTGTCGGGGGGGAAACATATCAATGGGAAGGCCGCGTCACACGATCAACAGGCGAGGTCGATCCCAAAAGCCGTATGATGCAGCTTATTGTGGAGATAAATGACCCCTACGGACTGAAAGAGAAAAAAGACCCTGCCCGCCCGGCGCTCGCAGCGGGTACTTTTGTTGATGTTCAGATAAAGGGCCGTATGCTCAAAGATGTTTTTGTTGTCCCCAGGACCGCCTTGCGTGATAATTCCACGGTATGGGTCATGGACAGTGAAAAGAAACTGCGCATAAAGAAAGTAGCTCCCTTGCGCATGGAAAAGGATGAAGCAATTATTGCCGATGGAATTGAGGACGGCGACATGATTATCAGGACTAATATCTCAGGCGCTGCCAACGGCATGAAATTGAGACCGGTTGAATGAAGGAAGGAAGGGATGAGACTGTGAAAGGCCCGATAAAATGGATGGCGCACAACCATGTGGCTGCAAACCTCCTGATGATAATGTTCATCGTGGGAGGCCTGGTTATGGGGTTTTCAATAAAACAGGAGGTCTTTCCTGAACTGGACCTTGATCTTGTGCAGGTCACAGTTGCATATCCAGGGGCAGGGCCTGAAGAGGTTGAGGACGGCATTATTCTCAAAATAGAAGAAAACCTGAGCGGCATCACCGGGATTAAAGAGATCAAATCGGTTTCAGCCGAAGGGTTCGGACGGGTTACGGCAGAGATACTCCCGGGCGAGGATGTTGACCTGGTTATTCAGGACATCAAGGCGGAAGTCGACCGTATCACTACTTTTCCAGGGGAGGCCGAAAAGCCTGTTGTTTCCAAAATTGTAAACCAGCGCGAGGTTGTTTCCGTGGTAGTATACGGCAATGCATCGGAACTGAGCCTGCGCGAACAGGCTGAGGCTATCAGGGAAGACCTGCTCGCCATGCCCGAGATTACCCAGGTGAATCTCAGGGGCGTGCGGCCTTACGAGATTTCCATAGAAGTCGGGGAAGAAACTCTGCGCGGTTACGGGCTTACACTCGGCAGTATAGCCGACAGGATAAGGCGGGCTTCAACAGACCTCCCTGCCGGGGCCATAAAATCCAGCGGCGGGGAAATACTTATCCGCACAAAGGGAAAACGCTATAAGGGGCCGGAATATGCCGGGATCACAATACTTGAAAACATTGACGGTGCGGAATTAAAACTCGGAGATATTGCGGAGGTGCGTGATACATTCAGGGAGACTGACGAATACGCCCGTTTCAACGGACTGCCTGCTGCCATGGTTGCGGTTTACCGGGTCGGCGAACAGAAACCGCTGGAGATATCCGGCATTGTAAAAAAGTATGTTGAGCAAAAGCGCCATTCCATGCCCGACTCGATAAAGTTATCCATATGGAATGACTTCACCGAATATTACCGGGGCAGGATTGACCTGCTTTTGAAAAACGCCTTTATCGGCCTGATACTCATCTTCCTTGTTCTGGGATTATTCCTGCAGATACGGCTTGCAATGTGGGTAATGCTCGGCATCCCTATCTCTTTCCTGGGGGCCATACTTTTAATGCCCTCTCTGGACGTCTCGATAAATATGCTCTCCCTCTTTGCCTTTATCCTTGCGCTCGGAATTGTGGTGGATGACGCCATTATAGTCGGGGAAAATATTTACACGCATCGCGGGAGGAAGGAGCCGTATATAAGTGCAGCGGTTAACGGTGCAACTGAAGTCGCACAGCCTGTGATATTTTCAGTGCTTACAACAATAGCCGCATTTATGCCGCTGATTTTTGTCAGTGGAACAATGGGGAAATTTATCAAGGTTATTCCCTTTGTCGTAATACCCATACTTGCAGTATCCCTCATAGAATCACTCCTTATCCTGCCGGCTCACCTGAGTTTCGGACGCCACATAAAACCGGCAGGAACAATCACGCGTTTTATTGACAGGATAAGACAGGGGTTCGGCAGCAGGCTTGAACGTTTTATTGAAGGGCCGTATCAGCGCTTCCTCTCCTTATGTCTGCAATACAGGTACACCACCCTGGCGGTTTCCATAGCTGTTCTGCTTGTTTCCGCCGGCATTGTGGGCGGCGGAATAGTGAAGTTCCGTTTCATGCCTGAAGTTGACGGAGACCTTATAACCGCAACCATAAAAATGCCCATAGGCACGCCTGTGGAAGAAACGGCAAAGGCAGAGGATTACCTCGTACGCAAGGCTCAGGAAATTGTGGATGAATATGACCGTGAACTCCCTGAAGACAAAAGCATACTCCGTCATATTTATTCCACTGTCGGCAGCACAATTCTTTATGGCCATGCCGGTGAGAGTACATCCTCGGGATCTCATCTCTCGGAAGTGGCGCTTCTCCTTACTCAAAGTGAACAGCGGGGCATCGCTGCCGCTGAGATATCACAAAAATGGCGTGAAAAGGTGGGGGATATCCCCGGCGCGGATTCCGTCACCTTTGTCTCCAATCTGGTGCGCTTTGGAAAAAATATTGATATTCAACTTGCTCACGAGGACTTTAATGTACTTGACAATGCAGTAACAGGGATAAAAAACGCCCTTGCCGCTTATCCCGGTGTGAGCGACATTGCCGACAATTTCACAAAGGGCAAGCGCGAACTGAAAGTGAGGCTCAGGCCGGAAGCGCGCACACTCGGCATCACAGTCGAAGAACTCGGCCGACAGATACGCGCCGCCTTTTTCGGTGTTGAGGCGCTCAGGATTCAGAGGGGCAGGAATGAAGTAAAAGTAATGCTGCGCTATCCCGAAGAGGAGAGGAGGAGCCCCGGCAACCTTGAGTCCATGCGCATACGGACCCCGGGCAACGGAGAGATACCCTTCACTCAGGCTGCATATGTTCAGGAAGGACGGGGTTTCAGCGAGATAAATCGCACTGACAGGAAAAGGGTTGTTAATGTCTCTGCAAGCGTTGATAACAAGGTCGCCAATGCTGAAGAGATCATGATTGATCTGAAAAATACCGTTCTCAGCAGGTTAACCGTTGATTACCCGGGACTTACCTACAACCTCGAAGGAGAGGAAAAGGAGCGCACGGAGTCAATGGGGAGCATGGGAAAGGGCTTCATGCTCGCACTTTTGATGATATATACCCTGCTGGCCATACCCTTCCGCAGCTACATCCAGCCTTTTATCATAATGGCATCAATCCCCTTTGGATTTGTGGGGGCATTAATCGGCCATCTGATTATGGGATACAGCCTGAGCATCCTCAGCATATTCGGTATCGTGGCGCTGACAGGTGTTGTAGTAAATGACTCACTGCTTTTGATTAATTTTATCAATAAGAAAAGAAGCGAGGGGATTGAACCGGGGCAGGCAGTGGTGGAAGCTGCCCGGAGACGTTTCCGCCCCATAATTCTGACTTCGCTCACAACTTCCCTCGGCCTTACACCGATAATTTTAGAGAGGAGCGTCCAGGCCCAGTTTCTTATTCCAATGGCAATAAGCCTCGGCTTCGGTATCCTCTTTGCAACATTGATTACACTTCTTCTCATCCCTTCGCTCTATCTTATTCTTGAAGATTTTCTGAAAATATTTAAGAGGGTAAGCGTGTAAGCCCTGATCCGGTAATTAATCCCGCCACTTAAGAAAGTAGTTTACGTAAAGTAAAATATATAAAATAAATCCGGATGAAACCGCTATTGAGATATCAATTGAACGCAGCAATAAATATGAACTTAAAAAATATGATATCTCTGTTTTAAAAATGATAAAGGGGATAAAGACTCCCCATATGCCGAGAGGTATGAAGAAATTCCTGTATGACATAACCGACAGATCCCGGGCGACATACAGGGCTATTATAAAATATATTGGCAGAAACGACCTCGCCTCAGCGCCGCAGATAAAAATTCCAAGATACGGAACCATAATAATCACCGGCAAGTGGACCAAAGAGTTTGGAAGACGGTAGGCAGTAGAGGCGGAGATTCCGTACAGAGGATTTTTAAAATAGCGAATGTATTTATTCATTTGTATTCCTGTACGCCGTGGTTCATTCTCTTCCGGTTTACCTGTCAGTGCCGGAAAATTATTTATGAAGCATTATATAATGTTCCGCATAAAAAATGAAGCGGTACATCGTAAATTGCCGGGGAAGTGATTTTTCTGTTATTTATTAGTATAATATGATTGTAATTTTATAACATACCGGATGGAAACTATGAAAAGTCCAGATGTATATCTTGCCAAAACAAAGGATGCATATCAGGGCGCATGCGAAGCCTTGGATGCGTTGAAATTCGAAATCAGCGGGAAACGCGTTTACATCAAACCCAATCTCACGGGAGGCCGGCCTTCCCGGGACGGTTTAACCGTTGATACCGGCATAGTCAGGGCAGTGCTGGAACGTCTGCATGACTGTCCTCAGATAACAATAGGGGAATCATGCAGTGATACAACCTCGGCGTTTGAAGAACTTGGATATACAGACCTGCTCAGGGAGTTCCCCAATGTCCGGCTTGAAGATATCAGGGCAGCCGGGATGGTCTGGAAGCCCATACCAAAGCCTTATCACACAAAAGAAATGCCGTTTAATGCGAGCGTATTCAATCACGATTACATAATTAATATCGCAAAAATGAAGACACATTCATTAGCCGATGTTACATTATGCCTGAAAAACATATTCGGTTTTGTACCTACCCGCAAACAGAAACTCATGTACCACCCTTTTATCCGCAAGGCGCTCCTTGATATGAACCAGGTAGTGCCGAGCCATTTCTGCATGGTCGACGGCGTATGGGGCAATGAATTCGATGAAGTGCAGAGCACCCCCAAATACACCGGGGCTGTAGTGGCGGGTGAGAACATGCTGGCTGTGGATATGATTGCCGCAGAAATAATGGGGATTAATCTGAATAACATTGATACTTACAGGATGGCCTTTGAGTTGTGGGGTGACCCTGAAATTAATCTTCTGGGCAGCGGACTTGATGAAGTCAAGACCGGGTACAGGCAGGGCTGCCTCTTCACAACCAGACTTCGCTATTTAAAGGAAACCACGGCCAGCCTTCTATACCGGGCCATCAACCGTCACTGAATAATCCGCCTCCGGTCCCGGGTTCTATAACTTTTATAACATTTCCTGCAACTACCCAAACCGGTTCGGAGCTTTAAAGAGGTATTGATAAGATAAGGCTCTTGCAAATGTCCTCTGTTTCAGACTTTTGCAAGAGCCTTATTATTTTAAATTCACTCTATCCTGAAAACAACAACAAGTTACTGTACTTCAAAATCCGCGATTGTAGCTGATCCGTCACTGACTGTCATTGTCCCGCTAACTATTGTTACCCCTGTAATAACCGCATAATCGCAATCATACCCGCCTTCAAGGGTTACTGTTTTGAGAAGGTTAAGGGTGAAGTCTTCGACAAATACCGCATCCTGACTCTGGATGGTATCCCCGTCTACTGCTGCATCATAAGCAGCCTGTAACGTGGAATAATAGACAGGTGTTGTACCCGCAATCCTTACAGGAGAGAGGCAAGTGCTGCCTGTGCCGCTCAAGGGCACTGTCAGTATAGGACTCTGAATATTGACAGCAGATGTAATTGCCAGATCAGCACTAAAAGTCCCTGTCAGTGCCGGGGCAAACTCCACATCAACCAGACAGGTTGCCGCAGGCGCAAGGGTTACTCCTATGCACTGTTCGAACGGTATATTGAACTGTAAAGGATTCAGCCCTGTTAAATATACATCATTAATAACCTGGTCTACAGCACTGTCGTTTGAGATCGTAAATGCCTGGTACGGTGAGGCCTGTCCGACAGTAATACTGCCGAAATCATGGCTCGCAGGTGTCGATGACAAAGGTGAAGTGCCTGTGCCTGTGCCGCTAAGCGGCACTACCAGTATAGGGCTCTGGGGATTGACATCGGATGTAATTGCCAGATCAGCACCGAAAATCTCCGCCCTTGTGGGAACAAACTCCACATCAATCACACAGGTTGCCGCAGGCGCAAGGGTTACACCTTTGCATGCATCACCCGTTATGATAAACTGTTTAGGATTCAAGCCTGTTAAATATACATTATTAACCAGAAAATCCACAGTTCCGTCGTTTGATATTGTAAATATCTGGATCGCAGAAGCCTCGCCGACAGCAACACTGCCGAAATCATAGCTCGCAGGCGTTGATGACAAAGGTGAAGTGCCTGTGCCTGTGCCTGTCAAAGGAATACCCAGTATTGATGTATCAGGGTCATTTGATGTGATTTCCAGATCAGCGCTGAAAACTCCTGCCTCTGTGGGAGCAAACTCGACATCAACCAGACAGGTTGCCGCAGGCGCAAGGGTTGCACCTTTGCATCCACCACCCGTTATGATGAACTGTTTAGGATTCGTTCCTGTTAAATATACATCACTAATAACAAGATTTGTATTGCCATTGTTTGATATTGTAAATGCCTGAATCGCCGACGCATCTCCAACAGCAATACTGCCGAAATCATAGCTCACAGGATTGGCTGATATAACAGGTTTTCCATCTGAACCGCTTAAAGGCACATCCAGTACCGGTGTAACAGGGTCAGTGGATGCTATAGCCAGATATGCGTCGAATGTTCCTTGTTTGTTGGGTTTGAAGACTGCATCAATCACGCAGGTTCCCAGGGGCGTTAAAGTCACACCATTACAACCGTCGTAAGTTATATTGAACTGGTATGGATGTGAGCCTGTTAAATATACGCTGTTAATTGTAAGGTTCACAGAACCGTTGTTTTTTATCGTAAATACTCCAACGTCCGAAGTCTCTCCAACCTGAACCCTGCCGAAATCCTTACTCGAAGGCGTTGATAATATGTCAAACTCACACACATCGCCTATACCGTTACCGTCGGTGTCTGTCTGGGAAGGGTTGTTCTTTGTCGGACAGTTATCACATACATCACCTATACCGTCACGGTCAATATCCGCCTGGGAAGGATTGGGGGTTGTCGAGCAGTTATCACATACATCACCTACACCATCACCATCAGTGTCTGCCTGGTCAGGATTCCAGGTTGTCGGACAATTATCCTCACTGTCGGCAATGCCGTCATAATCAGTGTCTATTATCGTTACATTGCTATAGAACTTGTTCGACCAGATATTAAAGCGGTCCCCATCATATTGCTGCCATACAACCGCGGCATCCCCGCCTGCTTCCATTGCAATCTGAGGCTTCCTGGCATATCCTGTTTCAGTTGTCTCGATAAGCTCCGGAGTGCCCCATGTTCCGCTGACTGCATCATACCTGTTTGCCCAGATGGTGTAACACTTTGCAGAAGAATTATACCTTACCCACACAGCAATGGCATTGCCGCTTCCATCCATGGCAACCTGTGGTTTGTAAGTATCTTTCGTGCTTGCCTCAATAACCTCTGCAGTGCCCCAGCCAATGCCTGCTTCATACCTGTTTGTCCAGACATCAAGCGTGGTTCCGTCGGACTGGGTCCATACAGCAGTGGCATTGCCGTTTCCATCCATGGCAACCCTGGGATTCCATGCCTCTCCTGCAACGTTAGTCTCGATAAGAACTTCTGTTCCCCATGTTCCGCTGACTGCATCATACCTGTTTGCCCAGACATCGAGAATATCTCCGGCAGCCTGGACCCAGACAGTTACCGCGTTGCCGCTTCCATCCATGGCAACATTAGGATTGTAGGTGTCCTCTGAATTTGATTCGATAGCCGCTGCACTGCCCCAGCCGCTGCCTGCTGCATATCTGTTTGCCCAGATGCTGTAGCGCGAAGTATTATTATTAAATTGTGCCCATACAACAGTAGCATTGCCATTTCCGTCCATGGCGATCTGCGGCAGGGCAGCATCCCCGTTATTGTTTGTTTCAATGAGCTGTGCAGTGCCCCAGCCGCTGCCTGCTGTATACCTGTTTGCCCAGACGTTCCAGAGTGTCCCGTCATACTGTCTCCAGACAGCAATAGCATTGCCGCTTCCATCTATCGCAACCTCGGGGCTGAAGGCGCCTCCTGTGCCTGTCTCAATAGCCACAGCAGTGGCCCAGCCGGTTGCTGTCGCATACTTGTTTGCCCAGATGCTCCAGTCTGTTCCATCATACTGCTCCCACACGGCAAAAGCATTGCCGCTTCCATCCATGGCAACCTGAGGTTTGTCAACATCATCTGTATTTGTTTCAATAACTCCTTCAGCTTCCCAGCCGTAGCCTGCTGCATACCTGTTTGCCCAGATACTCCAGACTGTCCCGTCAAAGCGTTTCCAGACAGCCATGCCATTGCCGCTTCCATCCATGGCAATGGCGGGTCTTTTTGCAGTTCCCGATGTATTCTCAACAAGTTCTGCAGTACCCCAGCCTGATATTGCATAAGCGGAAATAACAAAAGACAGACTGAAGACAAACGTTAAAAATAAAAGCAGTGCAAGATTTTTTGTTCTCATCCTATACCCCCATCCTGATAAATTTAAGAAATAATCTGATTGGCTTCATTATTTGCTCCTAAGTTTGCTCCTAATAATAATTCTTAGATAAGGGGAACAACCGTGATTATCTGCCACCCGCTTGATTCAAAGAACCAGTCGCTTACCCCCATCAGAACGTTATTGACACCGTCTCCTGCCCATGGCGCAGTCTCGTCCAGCCAGAACTCCATGCCTGCCTGAACTGTTGCAGGCCCCTCAATCCATACCCTTGCCTCCATCCAGCAATAATCAGTATTTGCCGGGATCGTGGCACGCGGGCCCCACCAGTGCCATACCTTTTCATACCGCGTATTAGGATAAAAAAAGACATATCCGCTAGTCAGTTCAAACTGGACAGGCATCGGCTCGTTTGCATTGTTATAAAACCACGGAGAGAGGATAAATAACGCACCGCTGTTAAAGGGGTCTTCAACAGCGTTATATTCCTTGCTTTGCATTAAGGTATCAACGCCGCCGGTATCCCTGCAATACATTCTCATGTAGTCAACCTCTACCTTACTTACGCCCGGAAAGTTTTTCTTCGTTGCCTGAATCGCCTGCATCCAGAAATTTACAGCGGTAAAATTCGCAGGCTTGACAGACCAGTCATAATACGCTGTCTCATTTGCAACTCCATCCGGCACGGAGTATGTGAAAGGCGGTATTAAGTTGCCGCAGGAGGATGCGATAGAAGGCATCCCAAAGACATAGAGAAGCATTAATAATAAGAAAACACCTGTTTTTCTGTTCATATTAACCCCCTGGTTTTAGTTTTTATTATCATTCTGGTTTTAATTTGTAAATTCCCTTTTCAGTCATGATGGCATTATTCCTCTTATTAACTAAACGATTATATGCCCGGTTAGTTCAATATTAACCTTAAAAAATACAAAACGGGCCCCCCGGTATAAGAAGCCGCTTTTGTATTTCAACTTTCTTGCTGTTGAGTTTAAAACATCCTGATATCATCGGATCCCTTCACAATTCTGGCAGCGATTAGGAATTGCAGTGCTTCTGTATTCGGATTGACTTTAATCTATAATTATTTTTTAATATGTGATAATTAATTATTATAAATGTTTTTCTTTTAAATTGTCAAAAGTATTTTAATGATCGTTTGAGTGTGCGGCAAATTTATGGGCGGATGATTTAATTCCTTATATAAATTCCAAAAAACTTGTTCTATGCGTTAAAGTATTCAAAAGTGTTTTCAATAATATAAATAAATCAGGAGAGGACGGAATGAGGATTGGTTTTGTCGGCCTTGGTAAAATGGGCATGAATATGATTCAACGCCTTCTTGACAACGGGCATGAGGTAGTTGCTTATGCACGGACAACAGAGACAGTAAAAAGGGCGGAAGAAAAAGGCGCTGTCGGAGCAAAATCCCTTCATGATATAGTTGACAAGCTAAAAACCCCTCGCATAATCTGGTTGATGGTGCCTGCCGGGAAAACAACGGAAGATGCCATAAATAAGCTTGCCCCTCTATTGGAAAAAGGAGATATCCTGATCGACGGCGGAAATTCTTTTTATAAAGACTCCATGCGCAGGGCTGAAGAACTGAAAAAGAAAAACATTTCCTTTCTCGATGCAGGCACAAGCGGTGGAATATGGGGATTGAAGATAGGCTATTGCATGATGATTGGCGGTAATAAGGATGTCTTTAGTAAAGTTGAGCCGATCTTTAAAACACTGTCTCCTGAAGACGGTTATGCCCATGTCGGCCCTCACGGCGCAGGCCATTATGTCAAAATGGTTCATAACGGCATAGAATACGCAATGCTTCAGGGGTATGCCGAAGGCTTTGAGATAATGAATGCCAAAAAGGAGTTTAACCTGGATCTTCGCAGGATTGCCGGTTTGTGGAATCACGGAAGTGTAATACGGTCATGGTTACTTGAACTTGCAGAGAGCGCATTCAGGAAAGAGCCTGACCTGAATTCAATACGCGGTTATGTGGAGGACTCCGGCGAGGGCCGCTGGACAGTTGCGGAAGCTGTTGAGCAAAGCGTGCCTGCACCTGTTATAACCTTATCTTTACTGGAACGCTTTCGCTCGCGGCAGGAGGAATCTTTCAGCGCCAGGGTCATTGCAGCCCTTCGCAATGAATTCGGAGGGCACGAGGTAAAAAAATCCTCAAACTCAGACTAAAGGAAAGACAGTTAACGGTTGACAGTTCACGGTTAACGGTTACAGAAATAAAGGACTATCATATGGCATCTGACAATCCGGATACTGCTTCATCACAGGTCTGTGAGATTTTACCGGAAAAAGTCGATATAGAACCTTTCACAATGGTCATATTCGGAGGTTCCGGTGATTTGAGCAAGAGAAAACTCTTGCCCACGCTTTATCATCTCTGTCACGACCAGAATCTTCCCGATGATTTTGCCGTTATCGGTGTTGCATCCACTGAAAGGTCGGATGAAGAGTACCGCGAGATCGTAAAAGAGGCTATCCGGGAATTCGGCGAAGAGCCTGTTCAGAGGGAATGCTGGGAAAAATTCAGGAAAAACCTGTTTTATATCTCCGGCGGGTTTGATGATGAGAACACTTACAGGAGTCTTTCCCTGCGGCTGGAAGAGGTTACAAAACCAACTGGAAAAGGCACAAGAGAGATTATTTATTATATGGCTGTGCCTCCCCGTTTTTTACCGGCCATCTTTGAGCGGCTCTCATTTTGCAATCTCTGCAGGGGAGTGTTCAACGCACGGATCATTGTGGAAAAGCCGTTTGGACAGGACCGGGCATCCGCGGCTGATCTCAACAGTCTGATTGCAAAATCATTCAATGAGGATCAAATCTACCGGATTGACCATTATCTGGGAAAAGAAACTGTTCAGAATATTCTTTTTTTCAGATTTGCCAACAGCATTTTTGAACCTCTCTGGAACAGACGCTATATCGATCACATCCAGATTACGGTAGCCGAAGATATAGGGATTGAAAACAGGGCCGCCTTCTATGAGAATGCCGGGGTAGTCAGAGATATTGTACAAAACCATATGATGCAGCTTCTCGCATTAGTTGCAATGGAACCACCCATAGGTTTTGAAGCGGATTACATTCGCAATGAAAAAGTAAAAGTGTACGGCACTATTCGATCCATGAATGAAGAGTACATCGACAAATTTACAGTACGCGGGCAGTATGATGCCGGGAGGATAAACGGTCAGGACGTTGCCGGCTATCGTAATGAAAAAAATATTTCTCCTGATTCAAATACGCCGACTTTTTTTGCGGGCAAATTTTATATAGATAACTGGCGGTGGGCAGGTGTCCCGTTTTACCTTAGAACAGGGAAGCGGCTGAAAAAACGCCTTACTGAAATAAGTATACATTTCAGACAGCCCCCTCTCAGACTCTTCAGTTCAAAATGCGAAATACGGGAACCGAACCTTCTGGTGCTTGGGGTACAGCCTCATGAAGAAATCGTTTTGCACATCGGCGTAAAACACCCGGGCATCGGCAATCAACTCTATCCCGTCAATATGGATTTCAATTATGAAAGGGATCTTCAGGGTGATGTTCATTTCCCGTTACCATATGAGCGGCTGCTGCTTGATTGCATGAAAGGAGACCGGACGCTCTTCGCGCGGCAGGACGGGATTGAGGCAATGTGGTCGGTGGTTGATCCGATAATCGAAAGATGGGAAAATACCCGTGCGCCGGAATTCCCTGATTATTCCGCCGGCACGTGGGGACCTGAAAAGGCCAATGAATTAATACAGAGTGAAGGCCGCCGCTGGCGGATATTATGACTGATACTATCAAAGAAATTCGTATTTTCAAAGACATAGACGGGATGGCGGATTTTGCCGTCGAAAAATGGAATGAAATTTCTGAAAAAGAAATAACAGGCAAGGGATGCTTTACCGTTGCCTTATCAGGGGGGAACACCCCGCTGACGCTCTACCGGAAACTCTCCGGGGAAAAAACTTTGCCGTGGAGTAAAACACAGGTTTTTGTTGTGGACGAACGTTTTGTGCCGTATGAAAGTGAGGAAAATAATTATCACATGATAAGCCGGATATTATTACGACATGTGAACATCCCGGCAAAAAATATACATCCGGTTCTGACATCTGTATTAACACCCCAAACTTCAGCAGCAAAATACGAGGAAGACTTAATTTCTTACTTCAAATCATCACACAAAAAATTACCTCAATTTGATCTCGTTCTGCTTGGCATAGGCGAGGACGGCCATACAGCGTCTCTTTTCCCCAACACCCCCTGCCTGAAAGAGACCAGACACCAGGCAGTTGCGGTTATACCGTCTGACAAATCAAAAAGAGAAAGGATAACCCTGACCTTCCCTGTAATCAATAATTCAAAAAATATTGTTTTCCTCGCAACCGGAGAGAATAAGGCCGAAGTTATAAAAAAGGTCATTGAAGAAGAAGACGGTTCACTGCCGGCGGCAATGGTCAAACCACAAACAGGGAAACTGATTTTCCTGCTGGATGAAGCCGCAGGTTCGTTATTATCCAGGTTATAAATTTATAAATTAGTTTTTATTGACATTAATTTGCGATTTTAGTATGCTTGAAACCGAAATAACTTAGACGGAAAAAGGCTGACAACTAATGTTCAAAAAATTCCTTCCCAAAGAGACCGATTTCTTCAGTATGTTTGAGAAAGCCGCCCTTAATGTCAACAAAAGCGCAACCCTTCTCCTTGAGATGATGGAAGATCTCGGCGCTTCTGATATCAAGGCAAAGGAGATTTACGAGGCTGAGCAGGAAGGAGACATGCTTACCCACGAGGTAATGCGAAAACTGAACAAGACCTTCCTGACCCCTGTGGACAGGGAAGATATTCATGCCCTTGTATGCCGTATAGACGATATCCTCGATTTAATCTGGGCCTCGGCAGACAGGGCGGTATTATTTAAATTAGATACCCCGATGCCCGAGGCAATTGAGCTTTCAAAAACACTCCTCGAAACCACTGAGTTTGTAACAAAAGCTATAGGCTGCCTCAAGGACAAGAAATATTCTTATATCCAGGAATACTGCATTGAGATAAACAGGCTCGAAAACAGGGGAGACAGAATCTTCAGGGACGCCCTTGCCAGGCTCTTTGATGATATAAAAGACCCGATCCTTGTTATTAAGTGGAAAGAGGTCTATGAACACCTTGAAGATGCAAATGATACATGTGAAGACGTTGCAAACATCCTCGAAGGTATAGTTCTCAAGCATGCCTGAAACAATAATAATTGGCGTTGTTGCCATTGCCCTTCTTTTTGAAATCAGTAACGGCTGGAATGATTCCGCCAATGCAATCGCCACTGTAGTCTCCACAAGAGTGCTTACTCCCCTGCAGGCCGTGCTTTTGGCTGCTACCATGAATATTGCGGGTGCGTTTTTTTCAACAGCAGTTGCCAAAACCATAGGCAAAGGCATAGTAAACCCGTCTGATATCACCCAGGCTGTTGTCGCCGCTGCATTACTTGCCGGTTTTCTCTGGAACGGTGCAATGACATTTTTCGGCCTCCCGGTCAGCGCATCACATGCCCTGATCGGGGGAATAATCGGGGCAGGTGTCGCCCATCTGGGAGGATTTGACCAGCTTAACATGTCGGGGCTTACAAAGATATTCACAGCCCTGATCACATCCCCGATCATCGGCATATTTTTCGGCTACCTTTTTATGAAATTAATTATGAGACTTTTCTGCAATGTCTCTCCCGGAATAATCAATAAACACTTCGGGCGGCTGCAGATGGTTTCAGCAGGTTTCATGGCATTCAGCCACGGCATGAACGATGCGCAAAAAGTAATGGGAGTAATTACACTTGCGCTTGTCAGCGGCGGTTTCCTGACGAGTGTTGAAGTTCCTTTCTGGGTAATATTGATATGTGCCCTTGCAATGGGATTCGGCACTGCAGCAGGTGGATGGAGGGTAATTAAAACACTGGGGCATCAGATGCTGAAACTCCAGCCTGTCCATGGATTTGCCGCTGAAACCGCTGCAACAGCAATCATTTTAGGGGCCAGCTCATTAGGGCTTCCGGTCAGCACCACCCATGTTATCACAACGAGCATAATGGGTGTCGGCGCTACAAAGAGACTCACGGCAGTAAGGTGGGGGGTTGCAAGGAAAATAGTTCTGGCATGGATTTTCACACTGCCCATGACAGCGGGAGTCGCATGGCTTTTATATCATTTATTGACATTAACAGGAATAAAGTAAACTCTGTTACGTTATACGTAACCGTTCACAGTTAGCGGTTTACAGTTAACAGCAGAAGAACGCATCTAAGAATTGAAGTTAATTTCAAAAATACTGCAAGCGTTGCTTAACGCATTGAAAAACCGTGAACCGTCAACTGATAACTGTGAACAGTTACCCTCATGCCTTCAATTGATTTTCAATTAAGTTCAGCGATACACTTCCCTCTCTTAAGATTTCAGGCGGCGTAACCGTAACATCCACAATTGTTGACGGCCTTCCACCGGGGGCCTTTCCGGCATCAATAACCAAATCTATTTCTTCCCCGAAATAACCAATGACTGCATCCGGATCCTCAGCAGGCGGTTTTCCCGACGGATTGACGCTTGTAGCGGTAATGGGTAATTTCAATGCCCTCGCCAGATCAAGGGCTGCGCTTTCACCCGGGATTCTCACTGCCACTTTGCCTGTACCCCCGGTTAACAGTCCGGGGATGTTATCCCTTGCTTCGAATATAAGTGTCAAGGGGCCGGGCCAGAATCTTTTCATCAACTCTTTTGCCTTAGAAGAAATTCCGGATGTAATTGATTCAAGGGTATCCATATCACCGACAATTATCGGCAAAGGCTTTTCCGGAGGTCTTTTTTTCAGTTCATAGAGTCTTTCAACCGCTTTTTCATCTGTAGCCAGAACCCCTAATGCATAGAAACTTTCTGTCGGATAGGCAATAACACCTCTGTTTTTCAGTATTATTAATGCGTCAGCTATTATTTTTCCAGCAATTTTTTGTGTTAAAGCCATAACCGGGATTTCTGATTTTAATTCAATGATATTTACTCAGGTCAGCCATATCAGAGCAAATGTCTTATTCCCCGTAAATCTTAATGATTTTTGCATACGAATCTTGCACCTCCAGTTCAGGTGGCGGGTCTGATTCAACGGAGAGCATTGTATTGATTATTCTTACACACATTTGTCCTGTTTTCCCTTCTTTTATAAAAAGCAGGCTTTCCGGGAAATATATGCAATTATTTATATGCACAGTCCTTTTAACTGATACGGCAAAACTTTCGAAACATATTGCGCCTTCACAACTTAAGGGTCTTAAAATAATATCTGCCCTGGAATAAGCTGTTAATATTGACTGGATATCGTCGGGCGCTATGAAAATCAGGCTATCCATCAGATCCCTTCCGGTCTCCTCTATTGCATGCTGCAATTTGTCTGCATGTTTTTCCGGGAATGATATCACAATGCCTGTGCCTGACGGAGGAGGATATTTAGTAAGCAACTCCTGTAGTATCTCAAAAAGGAAAGAAGGATATCTCACGTTTGCAAAGACGATAACTTTTTCTTTGTCTTTCAGTTTCTTGAATGTTGAAGTCTCATTCTCTGCGATATTGCCGGGAGTGTAAATAAAAGAAGGGATCAATTCGAAGTTGGATTTTTTCCTGTACATATTCGCCATATCATAAGTATCTCTGTCGGCAAATATAATCTTGTCAGCGAATAAGAAGGAGGTAAACAGTGTCTGGCCAAGGGGGCTTCGCATTTGTCCCAGGATCGAGAATAATTCTGAATGAAAAGTAATAATTGATTTTATACGAAAGATTTTGGCGGCAAGGATGGATATCATGAGCTTCAGTAAACCAAGCCGCAGATACCCCTTTGTTGAAAAATGTACTATATCTTTCCTGCGGCAGTTGCGCAGCAATTTCAATACAAAAACAGGTAAGCTTTTTGCATTGGTAAATCTTTCTTCACTGGAAGGGTTCTCGGAAATATTTATAACGCTGCACTCATGGCCGTCTTCTTCGAGTTTTTTTAATAACGACAGGTTATGAAGATTTTCTTCTTCGTACGGAGGGGCGAAATTTCCAATTAATAATATTCGCATATCAGTCAGACAGGTGTAACAGTGACGCTATCTCCTTCGTAATATTAACAGTTGTCCAGGATTAATGAAATTTCCCGTGTCCACTGTGCTGCAGCGCTTGCCCTATAAGGATAAATTCAATGGCATCAGCAGTAGATATTATACCACCCATTCCTATGTTTGGTATATTCACGTTTTATAACACTCACAAACCATTCTGGCTGCCGGCTTAATTATAGATCAACTGAACAGGCTTTATTAAGTCTGTCCCAGGGTCACATTCCCACCGGGAAAGAGAAAATAAGATGGAAATACTTGCAAAACCCCGGCATTAACAATAAAATATAAATGATTCTGCGGATAAAAATCATATTACACAGATAATTTATGAGCATGATCTGTGGATAATTACGTATAACGGCATTATACAGGGAGGATGTATATGGTAATCGGCAAACCACTTCTGACTGTTGAGCAGATTCAAAAGAGGGTAAAAGAGCTTGCGCAGAAGATATCCGAAGATTATGAGGGGAAGGAACTTCTGTCGGTTGCAATCCTGAGGGGGGCCTTCATGTTCTTCTCCGACATAGTAAAACTTATTCAGGTGCCTATGGACATTGATTTCCTCATCGCATCCAGCTATATAAAAACCGAGTCTTCCGGGGAGATCAGGGTTTATGCTGATTTAAGAGAAGATATAAAAGACAAAGATGTCCTCCTGATTGAGGACATTGTCGACACAGGGCTTACTCTCAGCTATATCAGGGATATGCTTCTTGCAAGAAACCCCGCATCCCTGAAGATATGCACATTTCTTGATAAGAAGGAGCGCAGAAAAACGGACGTGCCCCTGGATTATGTGGGTTTTGAAGTACCTGATGAATATGTTGTCGGCTACGGACTTGATTACGAAAACAAGTTCAGAAATCTTCCCTATATAGCTGTTTTCAAGAAAAGCACTTGATGAACTATAATCCGGGCTGGTGGTATGCGTTATTCGCAGTAACTACTGACAATTTTCAGAATCTCAGGTTAATCCGCCATATTCCCCTCAAAAAGGCATAAGATAAAAAGTCACTCGCTATTATGAACGGAATCCCAATTTCCATTTCAAAGCTTCTTAAACGTGTGCGTGCAAAACCACTTGTATGGGATACGATAACCACCACTATCATGAGTATTGTGGGCAAGGGGATCGGGTTTTTAATACCCTTTTTCATAGCTGCATGGTTCGGGGTATCAAGCAAGACAGACTCTTTCTTTTTTGCATTTGGTCTTATACTGTTTCTTGCCCAGATGTTTGCGCCTGCCGTGGAAAGTGTTATTGTGCCGTTTATTACGGATGCGATAGCAAAAAACGAAGACGTGGGAGAGTTTTTAGGGAGGACACTGGGGATTAGCGCTGTCGGGCTTTCAGCCCTTGCAGTTCTTTTTCTAATGGTTATCAAACCGGTACTCTCTATCCTGACCAGGTTCTCCCCGGATGAGTTGAATCTGATACAAACAATCCTGTTTGAGACCGCCCCACTGGTCATCCTCCTCGTCTGGACGGGCATCCTCTCAGGCACCTTAAATGCATATAAGATATTCAGCATCCCTGCCCTGTCGCCTGCATTCAGGGCAATAGTCGCCATAGCTTTTATCTTTGCCTTCAAGGAGAGCATCGGGGTTCATGCCATTGCATGGGGATATGTGATTGGAGAGGCTATCAGATTAGGCATACTGTTTCTCTTCCTGAAGAAACTAAGACTTTTTCGCCTAAAATTCTCTATTGGATGGGAGAAAAGCTTCAGCCAGTTCTTCAGGACATCTTCTTATCAGATTATCGGGCTGTCTGTGCTGGCTTTTACACCTATCATAAATCAGACCATGGCTTCATGGCTCGGCACAGGGAATGTCTCTCTGCTTGAGTATGCGAACAGGCTTTATTTGATCCCGACAACCTTAATGAGCAGCGGACTGATGGTGACCGTTCTTTCCCACTGGAGCATAGATTATCAGACAGGTGGAGAGGCTGTGCTGAAGAAAAATGTACTAAACGGGGTAAAGGCCGTGGGAGCCGGTGGCCTGCTTTTAACAATATGCATTTTTCTGGCAAAGGATTATCTGGTAAGCATGGTCTATGGACATGGAGAATTCCCAAAAGAGCAGATACATGAGGTTGCTCAAATATTCGGATTCTTTCTCCTGGGACTGACGCCTTTCCTGATCGCCTTGCTTTATTCCAGGGCATTCCTGACCAAAAAGAATACCAAAGTGCTGTTGTTTACAGCCATGATTATGGTCATGGGAACCATTATATTCAACCTCATCTTTATGCAGATAATGGGCATCAGGGGAATTGCACTGGCTAGCTCAATAGTGGCATTTGTATCTCTTGCTGTATTGATTTTTCTTTTCCATAGAAAGACGTCCTGATAGAGGGCAGTATGAAAGATAGCAAGCAGCCTCGCCTCAAAACCCCTATTTATATGCGCTCCTGCTGATCTTCTCATTTGCCTTTTCAAGATTGTCGTAAATCACTCCGAGGAGGCGTTGACCTGTCTGAGGATCTTTATCAAAGAGATTGTTCAGCTCATCGGGGTCTTGCTTTAGATTGAAAAGCAGGGATTCGTCTTTCTCAAGATAGTGTATCAGCTTGTCGTCACCTTCCCATACAGCTATACTTCCTTTTATGATCTGATGACCAAGGCTGCGGTTCCTCTGAAAATTCATGGAAAAAACAGGGCGCGGCGGAATCTTTTTGCCTCGCATGAGCGGCACCAGAGAACGCCCTTCCATCCATGCAGGCGCCGGGATATCAGCCAGATCCAGAATTGTGGGCGCGATATCTACCTGTTCTACAAGATCGCTAATTATTCGCCCTTCAGCCTGACCGGGCTCCTTGACAATAAACGGGATATGGGTCAATTGTTCGTAAAGGGGATAGCCGGCGTGTCTGACAAAATTATGTTCAAAGCTCTCTCCATGGTCTGAAGAGAAAATAATCAGAGTGTTTTTTAATTTACCCCTCTTTGTCAGTTCTGCAATGAAGTCTTCAAACTGTTTGTCACAATACCTTATGAACTCATCATAACGGGCCCTGAGAATGTTGATGCTTGCCTGCTGCTCCGGTCCGAACTTACGCACCGGGGCTCTCAACTGGCTTTTATATGTCCTCCACTCTGATGAAGAATCAAACATCCCTATGAACGGCTCGGGCGGCAGATAAGGATCGTGCGGCGGATACAACTGAATCCATGCAAAAAAAGGTGCGGACGGCTTACTGTCAATAACTTCCAGGAGACTGTTGAATGCCTTTTCAGGTGGGACCGATGTTTTGCCGGAATCAAAAGAAATTTCATCGATAACTCTTCCCATAATAGCCGTTCTTTTTATGATCCAGTCGTACATCCGGATTTTGTCATCAAATAACCCGGAGAGGAATGCCCAGACAGTTTCATGTAAGCCGTTTCTGGATGTAAAAAAATCAACCGCAGGATCAGCAATATCAAAACTCCCGGAGACACCTAATTTTCCTACTGAGGCGTGGTCGTTTACAATAAACGCCATATTAAAATAACCGTTGTTTTTCAGTACTGCCGGCAGGCTTTCAATATCGGCTTTAACGGGCCTGGAACCATCTATATGATATGTCTGGTGAGTCCATACCCTCTTTCCTGTTATGAGGCTGGCTGTAGACGGTGATGTAAAGTTGCTGGCAGACTGTGCCCTTGTAAATACAGATCCTGTCTTTGCCCATTCAGTGATAAACGGCGTGGTAGGCCTCTCATAGCCATATAAAGACATGTCCCGCGCTGTCAGTGTATCAAAGATAACCAGGATTATATTCGGCCGGCTGCTGTCTGCGCCGGAGGGAGCGGAAATCTCTCGTGATGCGGCATTAGCCGTATCCGCCTGCCTGCCCCATGTTTGCCAGGCCACCAGGGGCACAGAGATTAAAACCCAGATGCCGAACAGCCATACAAGCGGGGTTATCCGCTCCTGCAGGGCAGACATCTTGTTACGAGACAGCCATGTCAGAAATATTGCGGCAGAGACCACACCCATGAAAACGATCAGCTTCATTTGAACTGTCGTTTGCGCATATTCCCAGATTGTCCGTTTACCGATCCATGCCCCTCCACCTACACATACAAAAATGCATATAAACATCAGCAGGTGTTCCGTTCTGATTTTGCATTCTGTGCGGTCGGAAATCCACTCAAGCAAACTGCCGGACAGACATACCAGCACGGCTGCAAACAGAGCTACAATATTCCAGAGAATTGTTATAAGAGCAACAGATGGCAGGAACTCGGAGAATGTCGCATAATAGCTGAACCCATCCCAGCGATAGAATGCATCCCCCACAAGATAAAGGGAAAAAATCACAAAGATCGGACGAAATACCAGCCAGAATGATGATAATATTTTTGCCATTATTGTGCCTTCTCTATTTTCATTCAAACATCATGAACTACTCCACAGCAGAGAGGAGAAGTATCAAAAGGATTTTTTATTTAACCCCGATGCAGAGCATAAGGGAATTCTTTTGATCAAATGTTCTTCTGCGGGCTGTCTTTTCCCCCTGCACAACTTAATGAGGAGCTTTATTTAGGTTACAATCAGGGGCTTTAAATGTCAAATTAATCAGGAAATTTTGACAGAAAAAACGGCATATGTTAAGCTTTAGATCACAATAAATCCGTTCACGATAAACCCATGTCCGTATCGCTTAAATTAGCTTCGCTTTTTAAGGAAACCGAAGAAGACCATATGACTTCGTTTCTGAAGAGAAACGGGTTTTACGTCTCTGCAGCCATCCTGATTGCATCACTCATCTATTACCTCTCTTATGCCTCCTACGGATTTATACAGGGAGACTGGGGGCTGATAGTCTATTCCGTTGAAAAGTTCCTGCAGGGCAAGGTCTTCTACAGGGATTTCGGCGTAATTTATACACCAGGGATATATATTTATACTGCCCTCTTTTTTAAACTTCTCGGGGTTTCCCTTCACTCCGCCACTTTTGCATGGAGCATCATCAGGGCCTTTAACTCTCTTTTAATCTACCTGTTAGGCGCCAGGTTCGTGTCACGTAAGGCCGCTCTTCTGTTACCACTGCTTCTATGGCTTGCTCCAGGGGATCTGCACAAAAGCTTTTTTGTCTTCTTTGAACTGTTAAACCTCCTCGTTCTCGTAAAACTGTTGTCATCAAACACCAGGAGGGCTTATTTCTTTTCAGGTATTATGGCAAGTATTACCTTCCTCTTCAGGATTGACCTCTTCGGGTCCTTTGTAGCAGCAGTATTACTGACTGAACTCCTGAAAGCAGCAGGGTCTCTCAAGAGCGGATCAATCATATCACAAATTACAAGGTCTCTGAAAAATTTATCTTTCTTTTCCGGGGGAGCCGTAATTGTTCTTTCCTTTTTCGGATTATACCTTTATTCAAATGGAGCACTTAATGATTTTCTCGATCAGCTCCTGCTGGCTGTAAATACAGCAGAGCTCACCTGGTTCATTAAGCGGGCGCCAATATCACAGATATTTTCATGGTCGCCATGGGATTTCGCCCATTATGCCCTCCTGTTTATCCCCGCTGTGATATATTCTCTCCTCCTGGCTGTACTGGCTTCGGACATGGTCGCCGGAAAATTCACGGAAAAAGATAAAAGACTTTCAGTTCTTCTTTTATATGGGGGCATGCTCCTGAGCCAGATTATGAACGTCCCGGGACTGGGCCGCTTTTTCCTGATCTCTCCTCCCATCCTGGTTTCAAGTATGTATCTTGTTTCAAGGCATTACATCAACGATGAAAGCAGGTACTGTACAAGCAAGTATTGTAAAACTCTTCGCCTGATCTATGCCGGGTCACTATCAATCGTAAACTTCGTCTTTTTGGCACTAATAATTGCAAGTTGTTTCACCTGGAGCATGTTCACAAACGGTTCCATTTTTACGCGGCTCCGAAACACTGCATATCTTTCCGCTCCCAGACTTAAGGTTTTCACAACACCTGAAATGGCGGAAGAGGTTAACGGGATAATAGACGCCATCGAAACAATGACGGATAAGGACGACTATATATTCGCCTATCCTCATCTTAACATGTATTATTTTGTAACCGGACGTAAAAATCCGATAAGATACACTCTCATAGAGCAATATGCTAATTCAGATGAAAAACAGTCAGAGGTAATAAGGGAGCTGGAAGACAAAAACATAAAATTGATAGTCTTCCGGACAGACAGCCGTCTCCATGCACCTAAAATATTTAAATACATAAACGAGCACTACGAGACAAAAGAAAAAATAGGCACTAAATTAATTCTAATGAAAAAAGATCAGGCTTAGCAACCCCTGAGCAGCCATTACTCGCTGCTGATCTTTGCATTAGCCTTTTTGAGATTTTCCCGAATCAGTGAGAGAAGACGCTCTCCCCTCTCCGGCTCTTTCTCAAAGAGATTGTTCAGCTCATCAGGATCTTCTTTCAGATTAAAGAGGAGTGATCTTCCCTTTTCAAGATAGTATATCAGTTTATAGTCACCTTCCCAGACAGCTATACTTCCTTTTGTGATCTGATGGCCAAGGCTTCGGTTCTTTTGAAAATACATGGAAAATATGGGTGTGGATGGAAGCGTCCCGCCTTTCATGAGCGGTACAAGAGAGCGCCCTTCCATCCATGCAGGCACAGGGATATCAGCCAGGTCCAGAATTGTGGGGGCAATATCCTCCTGCTCCACAAGATGGTCAATGATTTTTCCCTTTGACTGACCCGGTTTTTTGATAATTAACGGGATATGGGTCAATTGTTCGTAAAGATGGGGACCTCCGTGTGCACGATAATTATGCTCAAAGCTCTCCCCGTGATCTGAAGTGAAAATTATCACGGTATTCTTTAATTTATTCCTTTTCTTCATCTGTAAAATAAAATCCTCAAACTGTTTATCGCAATATCTTATAAACTCATCATAACGGGCCCTCAGAATGTCAACTCCTGCCTGATCTTCTGTCTTATATCCATGCATCGGGGCCTTCAATTGCCTCTTGTATGTCCTGAATTCTCCTGACGAATCCAGCATCCCCATATATGGCTCAGGCGGCAGATACGGGTCATGGGGCGGCAGAACGTGAAGCCATGCGAAAAAGGGCTCCGGAGGGTTTTTATCAATGACCCCTGAAAACATGCTAAAGACTTTATCAGGAGGGACTATTGTTTCAGAAAAATTTGAATATTCAGAGATAAAAACGTCCGCGAGTTTACCGAGAATAAAGTCTTCTTTCAAAATCCAGTCATGAGCCCTGACGGCATTTCCAAATAATTTGTAAAGGAATATATCAACGATACCGAATTTTCTTCCAAACAAATAAACAGGTTTACTAAATTCGGTATAAAGTGGCGCGACTTCAAAACTGTCAGCCAGGCCGAATCCTTCAACCGATGCCACAGGATTTGCAATAAACGCCATATTGTAATAGCCGTTTTTCCTAAGCTCTTTTGGCAGGCTTTCCGTATCACTTCTGACAGGCCATGAGCCTTTTGTATGATATGTCTGGTGGGTCCATACCCTCTTGCCGGTCATGAGGCTGGCAACGGTTGGCGGAGTGTGGCTGCTTGAAGCCTCAGCCTTTGTAAAAAGCGCCGCTGTCTTTGCCCATTCACTGATAAACGGTGTGGTAGGCCTCTCATAGCCGTAAACAGACATATCCTGTGCTGTCAGTGTATCAAAGACAACCAGGATTATATTCGGCCGGCTGCTGTCTGTGTCAGAGGGGCCGGAAATCTCTCGTGATGCGGCATTAGCTGTATCCGCCTGCTTGCCCCATGTTTGCCAGGCCACCAGAGGCACGGAGATTATGACCCAGATGCCGAACAGCCATACAAGCGGGGTTATCCGCTCCTGCAGGGCAGCTGTCTTGCTGCGCAACATCCATGTCAGAAATAGTGAGATAGTGGTTACACTTAAAAAAACAATCTGCTTCAATTGAGGTGTTGTCGGTATCCGCTGCCATATAAGCAATTTACCTGCCCAGAATGCTGCTCCCATGACCACAAAAACAGATATAAAAATCAGCAGGTGCTCCATCCTGACCTTCCACCCTGTACGCCGGCATAACCATTCCACCAGACTGCCTGCCGCCCATACCGCCAGAGCTAAAAAAGCAGCTACGCCGCTCCAGAGAATCGATACAAGGGCAACTGCCGGCAGGAATTCGGAAAATGTCGCATAATAGCTGAACCCATCCCAGCGATAGAATGCATCCCCTGTGAGGAAAAGGAAAAATATCACAAAAATCAGACGGAATACCTGCCGGTATGATGCTATTGCTTTTGCCATTATTCTTCTGTCACTCCTTTTGACTTATTTTGTCGTTAGCCTTTTTAAGGTTCTCCTGAAGCAGGTTGAGCAGGCGCTGCCCTGTCTCAGGCTCTCTGTCAAAGAGGTTGTTCAGCTCATCCGGGTCCTCCTTCAGATTAAAGAGCAGGGTCTCTTCTTTTTCAAGATAGTGTATCAGTTTATAGTCACCATCATGGACAGCAATTGTGCCCCTGGTAATCGGATGGCTGAGACTGCGGTTTTTCTGAAAATTCATGGAAAATACAGGACGTGACGGGATCTTTTTGCCCCGCAGCAGCGGTACAAGAGAGCGCCCTTCCATCCATGAAGGCGCCGATACTCCAATCAAATCCAGGATAGTATACGGTATATCTATTTGCTCTACCATAAGATTAATAAGTTGCCCCTCTTTCTGTCCCGGTTCCTTGATAATAAAAGGAACATGCGTCAATTGCTCATAAAGATGGGGGCCGCCGTGACCTGCAAAATTATGTTCAAAGCTCTCCCCGTGGTCTGAAGAGAAGATAATTACGGTGTTTTTCAGTTTATCCCTCTTTTTCAGCTGTGTAATAAGGTCCTCAAACTGTTTGTCACAATACCTTATAAACTCATCATAACGGGCCCTTATGATGTCAGCCTTTGGCTGCTCATCCGCCTTGAATTCATGCAATGGCGCCCTCCTCTGGCTCTTCAGGCTCCTCATCTCAAACGAAGGGTCAAACATGCCCATGTATGGCTTTGGCGGCAGATAAGGATCATGTGGTGGAAGCACCTGAAACCAGGCAAAGAAAGGCTCAGGCGGCTTATTATCAAGGACGTCCAGAAATCTGTTGAATGCCTTTTCAGGCGGTACCGTTGTTTCAGAAACATTCAGGGAAACTGCTTCCAGCACCCTGTAGAGGATAAAATCCTCCTTAACAATCCAGTCATGCAGCCGGATTTTGTCACCGAATAACCGGTAGAGTGCCGCCCAGATAATTTCGGGCAAATTATTGCTCGATACATAAAATGCAACCGGCGGGTCGGCAATTTCAAACCCCCCTGATATACCCAATGTCTCAGGTGAGGCATACGGGTTTACAACAAATGCCATATTGTAGTAGCCATTTTCCTTAAGAACCAGCGGCAGGTTTTCAGTGTAATTTTTTACAGGTTTGGAACCATCTATGTGATACGTCTGGTGGGTCCACGACCTCTTCCCTGTCATGAAGGCAGTAGTAGTAGGTGTGGTGAAGTTGCTGTCAGCCTCGGTCCTTGTAAATACAGATGCTGTCTCTGCCCATTCACTGATAAAGGGCGTGGTAGGTCTCTCATAGCCGTAAACAGACATATCCAGTGCTGTCAGCGTATCAAAGATAACCAGGATTATATTCGGCCGGCTGCTGTCTGCCACGGAGGGAGCGGAAATCTCTCGTGATGCGGCATCAGTCGTATCTGCCTGCCTGCCCCATGTTTGATAAGCCACAAGAGGCACAGAGATTATGACCCATATGCCGAACAGCCATACAAGCGGTGTTATCCGCTCCTGAAGAGCAGCTGTCTTGCTGCGAAAGATCCATGTCAGAAATAGTGAGGTAACTGTTACAGCCAGAAAAATAGTCAGCTTCAACTGAGGTGTTGTCGGTAAACGCTGCCATATGATCCGCTTGCCGGTCCAGGCCAATGCTCCAAGGACTGCAAAAACCGATATAAAAAGCAGCAGGTGCTCTATCCTGATCTTCCACCCTGTGCGGCGGCATAACCATTCCAGTAAACTCCCACCCAGCCATATCACCATGGCTGTAAACAGAGCTACAGCACTCCAGAGAATCGATACAAGGGCAACTGCCGGCAGGAATTCAGAAAATGTTGCATAATAGCTGAACCCATCCCAGCGAAAGAATGCATCTCCCATGAGGTAAAGGAAAAACATTACAAAGATCAGACGGAATACTTTCCAGTATGATGTTATTATTGATGTCATTAATTCTACCCTTTATTTTAAATTTTCAAATTAATCAAGCACAAAGTTTCCAATTGTAACTGTTCCGGCACTGATAGTCATTGTACCGTTAATCGTTGTATTACCGCTAACCGCTGTATAATCACAGTCATATCCGCCTTCAAAAGTTACTGATATGCTGCGGTTAATGTTGAGGTCTTCTGTAAAAATTACAGCCTGGCTCTGAATAATATCTCCGTCTATTGCCGCATTATAAGCTGCCTGAAGTGTTGAGTAATACACAGGGGTTGCGCCCTCTATCCTTACAGGATCCGGACATGCAGTTACAGTTATATAATCTGTCCTTGTCAGGGAGTCGGCGCTTCCGTCTGAATCCGTCGCTGTCAGGCTTACTGTATATGTGCCTGCTGTGTTGTATGTATATGACGGATTCTGAACTGTTGAATCTATAACTCCGTCATTCTCAAAATCCCATTCATGGCTTAAGGGCTGGTCATAGCCTGTTGAGTTGTCGGTGAAGTTTACTGTTAGAGGTGCTAATCCGCTTGTTGGTGAGCCTGTGAAGTCTGCTGTTGGTGATGTGTCCGAGATAGTGGCTGTTGTTGTTGCCTCATCTGTTGCTCCTGCGTCGTCTGTAACTCTCAGGTTTATGGTGTATGTGTCCTGGCTGGCATATGTGTGGCTCTGGATCGGTGATGAGGAGCTGTAGTCAAATGTTCCGTCATTGTCTATATCCCATTCATAAAGGGTTATTGTCCCGTCTGCATCTGTTGAGCCTGAAGCGTCAAGGCTTATTGCCTGCCCTTCCACCCCTGTATACGGGCCGTTTGGATCAGCTACAGGCGGCGTGGTGTTTACGCCTGTTCCGGTCAGGTTTATATAAAGGGTCGGCGTGTCGGGGTCATTGCTGTCAACTCCGATTTTCGCATACATTGTGCCTGTCTTTGTCGGCTCATACCGTGCCTCAATCGTGCAGCTCCCTGACGGCACTATTGTCTGACCTGAACAGTTTTCATACTGCAGGTTGAACTGGTAAGGGTTTGTACCTGTCAGATAGACTCCGCCTATCACGAGGTCTGTTGTACCATTGCTGAAGACCGTGAATATCTGACTCGGGGATACATCGCTTACAGCTACTATCCCAAAATCCCTGCTTGCAGGTGTGGCTGAGATGTCAGGGCCGGTTACTGTCACTCCTGTTCCTGTTAATGACATTGTTACAACAGGGGTATAAGGGTCATTTGACGGAATATCTGAACCGGAACTAAAGGTTGCTGCTGATGCGGGTGAAAATCTGTATGTTATAGTGCAGGTTGCTGAGAAGACAAGGGTCTGGCCTGAACAATTGTCTGCTGCTATACTGAAAGGAGACGAAGGCGATGTGACGGTGCCTATTATCAGATCATTCAGCCCGTTGTTCCCTACAGTTACTATCTGATCTGATGAGTTTCCAATGGTAACATTTCCAAAATCTATGGCTGACGGTGTTACTGAGATATCAGGATCCTGCTGCCGATATTCAAAAGCCCCTATATCCGGAGGGGGAATTATCGGGTTCTCTTCAAAATCCCCTGCCAAGCCTACATCAACACCCCTGTCAATACAGGAGGAATTGGCTGTTAAATGAAAATCATTGTTTGGAGCATCCACGAATAACGGGTCTTCCGCAATGCTGCCGGCATCCTGCCCTGATGCTGTTTGATAACTTGCAAACTCTGAAAGTGTATAATCTACCCCAAGATAGGTAATCACAACACCGGTGTCCCGGTAATAACAGTTATAATCAAGGGTGACATTAGATGTCTCAATTTTCATATCACCAACAAGTATATTATTTTTCCAGGTCGTGTTGGTAGAGTCCAGGCCAACGTAAGTATTTGCATGAGTGCTGTCACCGTTCCTTATGACCACATTATTGTAAAATTCCACAGCATCATTTATCCCTCCAAGAAATATCCCCTCATATGCATTGTCATAGATTAAGTTATAGTGAAATTTAACCAGATTGACTGGATTTATTGTGCCCTGAGGATGGAGCCTTATGGATACACCGTCCATCCGTCCATTTTTAATTATATTCCTTTCAAAGGTGTAGCTGCCTCCGCTCACCCTCACTACCTCGTCAAATTGCGACCCGTCAAAAACATTATCCCTGACATAAAAATTTGTAAGCGTGCCGGCTATCGCACTGAATACGTTCTCACTCTGGGTGCTTGGAAGACCTCCCGACCAGCCAAATCCGGCATTGGAAAATGTGTTATTCAGTACATATATATTATTGACCACTGTGCCTGCATTGCGGGAAAAAAATTCATACCCCATATTACAATAACTCACATTGTTGTACCGGTAGGTTATATTCTCCTGGGTGTACGCAGCATCTACATCACTCTGGTTTGTCAGTCCTGCATCAAGTACCTGTGTGATGTTACAGTATTCCACTAAGATATCCCTGGCATTCTGCCAGAACTCTATTCCGTTTCCGTATCTTTTCCTGTTAACCGCATCCTGCGCCTTTCCGCCGACATAAGATATATCAACATAACTTATCGTGATGTTACTGAGGGTGCCGGACCCGCTCCCACCCCTTATCCCATGGACGTTTGCATATTTAAACTCCATATCTGAAATTGTTATGTAGTCATGCGTTCCCAGGTCAATGCCGAAATCCTTTTTTGGAATTTCAATACTGGTATATACAAGTGCAGGGTTCAGGGTGCTGTACAGGACCACCCTCTGGTTGGCGCTGTCATACCAGAACTCCCTTTCCGCATCAACCTCTG
>BDSY01000082.1 GCA_002897895.1 bacterium BMS3Abin06 | reverse complement strand
CGAAGCATGAATCCCCTGCATACCATATCCCGTAATGCACCATTAGGCTGAACCCAATTCCATGCCTTGCATAGCTTTTGCGATAATGCTCGACGACTTTCTCCAGGATTCTCGGAAATTAATCTCTTGATGAATTCAACGTCCTGCCTGGTTGCTGCCCTGCCTTGATATTTGACTTCCTCCTTCATGTGCTAAAGATAACATAACGGATGTCTGGAATGTAAGCTGATATTTTAATAAGGGACTTTTTACCTCAACTTTTTGAGAAGTTACTAAAAAAGATCCTAAGGTGCTCATCGGAGGACTGGGGATGGGCTGCACCCTGAAGGCGGCGCTCGATGAGCTCCCCGGCAATGCCAACGTTATTGTGGCTGAACTTAACCCCGTAGTTGTCAAATGGTGTTGCGGGCCTATAGCCGCCCTTACAGGCGGGGCAGTTAATGACCCCAGGGTTACTATAGAGATTGCTGATGTGGCATCCCTGATCCGGAACAGTGCAATGAATGGCGGAGACAATCGCTTTGATACCATTATTCTTGATCTCTATGAGGGGCCCTTTGAGGCTGCCAAAGAAAGAGGTGACTATTTATACGGAGAGACTGCCCTGGCAATGAGCGGCTCAGCCCTGATGCCCGGAGGTCTGTTTGCCGTCTGGTCCGAAGACCCGGATAAGGCCTTTGAAAGGCGCCTTGTCCATGCCGGTTTTTCCTTTAAGCGGCATCGGCCGGGCAGAGGGAACAGGCATGTTGTGTACATTGCAAAGAAATCCGGTTCTTCTCCATGAAATATGCGGGTTAGCAATATTTAGCCGCATTGTAGTAAAATTACGCTCGACTTTAGCTGATTGATGGGAAAATACAGGAACGATTGAAAAATTTTGACCATGGAAATAATTCCATTTAAATCTAAACATGAAGGAGTTAAAAATGGCAGAAGCAAAAGGATTGAGTAAACCGGTAAAGCTGAAAAATGAACTGGCGGATTTTCTTGGAGCAAGCGAGCTTCCCAGAACAGAGATCACAAAAAAACTATGGGACTATATTAAAGCGAATAAACTTCAGACAAAGACTGAAAATGGAAAGCCTGAGAACGCAGGCAAGTTCATTGTGGCTGATGCTAAATTGCTCCCGATCTTCAAAAACACAAAATCCAAAAGCAAATCAGGCAAGCTCACTGACCTTACAAAGCTGAAAGAAGGCCAGACAATCAACATGATGCAGATGGCCGCCATTGTCGGCGCAAATATAGAATAAGCTTAAAGTCCCGGGCCTGCATATCAAAAGAAAGCTGGAAAATCTGTGAAAGATTTTCCAAGGCAACCAGGCAGTGGGTCGTTGTGACACAACTGCAGTTTAGATCGGAGCATACTTGTGACCAATAACGATATCTTGCGCCGTATCCGCTATATATTCGACTTTAACGATTCGAAAATGATTGCTGTATTTGTCTTAGCTGATCATCAGGTAACGCGGGAGCAGATTGGTTAAAAAAAGATGATGATCCTGCGTATCAGAAATGTAGCGACACTCAGCTGGCGATTTTCCTGAATGGTTTGATTAACGATAAACGAGGCAAAAAAGAAGTGAGGTAATTCAATTTTAGCTTTTTATAAAACAAAGTAATATTTTTATGAATGAACTGATGCTACTTACGGATGGAAGTGTGAATACTCAGTCAAATATTGGATATGGGGCTTACCTCGCTGTGTCTGAATGTGGACTTTCGTTGGATTCGTTGAGGGCGCGCGTGAAGGTGAGGCGATTTGAGCATACGTCTTCAACGAAACTGGAATTGCAGACTTTATTATGGGCGCTAAGCGATATACAAGCATTGGGGGGTAAGGTGATTGTATATACCGATTCTCAAAACATCATGGGTTTACAGGGAAGACGTGAGCGGTTTGAGCAAAATAATTATCGTTCAAAGAAAAACAGGCGCCTCAACAATTATGAGCTGTATCAGGAATTTTATAGAATGACCGATCAGTTGGACTGTGAATTTGTTAAAGTGCGTGGACATCAGGTGTCAAATCAAAAAGATGATATTGACAGGCTTTTTACACTTGTGGATAGAGCTTCAAGGAATGCGTTGAGGGAAAAACTATGGGGTCAACCCTGCACACTGTGACAGGTCTGTCCCATTGTTCCGCATTCCGTTTATTTGTGGATCTGATGAGGGAAATACAGTGTTACCCAACATAAGGCCGGTTTATTAAGACATCAGACTGCTGCGCTTCAGCAATTTTATAAATGGATGGTTTTCCAGCGACTCCGCGTAATCTGCTGATAACAGAGTCATCTTCATAAACAACTTTAATCCCGAGTGGAGGGACAACGGCCGTCTCTTGCTTTAAATTCAGTCATAGCAGTATTTGTTTTTTTTCTCATCAGAAACCGCTCACGGCAATCCAGATTGTGTGGCGCCCGCCACCGCGAGAGCCGCGCGCTCTTACACGCACCTCATCTACCCCAAAGCCCGACCTGCGAAGACGCCTTGCAAAAGCGCGGTCAGGAGCTGCAGACCATACAGCAAGCACACCCTCAGGCCGAAGCGCTGCAAAGGATGCGTCAAGCCCGGCCTGTGAATATAGCCGGTCATTGCCATCCCGCGTCAGTCCATCGGGCCCGTTGTCCACGTCCAGCAGAATAGCATCATATGCCCTCTCTTCCTGCTTCAGCATATGTCCCACATCAACTTCGCATACAGTGACCCGGCTGTCCTGAAGAGGGTTGCCGGACAGGCCGGCAAGAGGTCCCCTGTTCCACTTCACTACCGCAGGTACTAATTCAGATACAACTACCCGGGCACCTGCGCTGAGCAGCTTAAGCGACGATGCCAATGTAAATCCCATACCGAGCCCCCCGATCAGTACCCGGGGGCTGTCACGTTCTGTAATCCTTGCACAAGCAAGCTCGGCCAGGGCTTCCTCCGATCCATGAGCGCGGCTGTTCATAAGCTCTTGACCGTTCACCCTTATCGAAAATTCTCCACCGCGCCTGTACAGGCAAATCTCCCCATTGTCTCCAGGTACCTGTGCGCATTCGAGCTGTTCCCAGGGGATCATGAATGCCTCATCTTTTAATCACTTTCCACAATTAGACCGCAGTCTTCACATCTGTATTTCGCGCTTCCAGTCTCTTCCCCTGCAACTTCTTCAAAATCAAACTGTTTATTACCATTTATTTCATAACATTCAGGACAATAGCGCCCTTCCAGTTCATCAGCCTTTATCGTCAAATGGCAGTGCTGACATCGCAGCACGTTCTTCTTGTCAGGCAATAGTACGAGGGTGCTGTGTTTGCATGAAGACATAATGATATCGCTTTAAATGTTATGGATTTTTAAATTTGATAGCCTCCGTAGACTTCTATGTTCTGCTCGTAATAAAAATAAGGTGATATCCGAACTGGGTCTTGACCGGGCCGTGCACTTTTCCAACTTCGTCGCTGAACACAACTTCATCAAATTCCTTCACCATCTGTCCCGGTGAAAATTCACCCAGATCTCCGCCCTGTTTTCCTGAAGGGCACTGGGAATGCTCCTTTGCCATTTGGGCAAAATCAGATCCCTCTTCAATTTGTTTCTTAATGTTTGAGCATTCTTCCTCAGTCTTTACCAGGATGTGACTTGCAGTTGCTTTAGCCATTGTTCTCTCCTTTTCATAGTGATTTTATTAGTAT
Source organism: bacterium BMS3Abin06 (assembly GCA_002897895.1). Taxonomy (GTDB): domain Bacteria; phylum Nitrospirota; class Thermodesulfovibrionia; order UBA6902; family UBA6902; genus BMS3ABIN06. The sequence continues at coordinate 2,017 of BDSY01000082.1, read as the reverse complement.
TTAATCATATTACCCGTTTTATTTCCCGTATCCCGATTTTGCCTTCTACGAGCAATTCTTTCTTAATCTTCGTAAGCTTTTTTACTCTGTCTTCAACCTTCAGTGCAAGGCCTTTGTCACCTATCTTCTTTTTTAAAACCAGTTCCAGAGGCGCCTTTCCTCTTAAATATTTCGAGCCCCTGCCGCCGCCCTTATGCTCTTCAAACCTCCTCTTCACATCAGTAGTTATCCCCGTATACAAGCTCCCGTCTTTGCACCTTATTAAATATAAAAACCATATCTCCATTTTTGTTATGTGCTTTCACTACGTAAAATAATTACAACGGTCGACTGTATCCGGGCAGGCTGTTCTATAAGTGGCTCCATGGTAATGCCGTTACATGTTCGGATATTTTTCGGGGTTCACGACATCTGCAAATAACATATCCCCTGTTGCTTAAATTTTCTGCTTTAATAAAATTTTCGATATGTTTTGCATCGGAACGTCCCGGATTTTCAGTCCATTTAACTTCAACCGGTATCAGACCTTTTGGGGTTTTTAATATAAAGTCTATCTCAACTCCGCTTACTGTCCGGTAATAGCTTATCCCATAATCTTTTCCCAAAAGGCCTGTTTTGTGAATTAGTTCAAGTCCTACCCAATGCTCAAACAGGTTGCCCCCGTCGATAATAAGTATCTCTTTATTAAATCCTATCTTTGCGCAAGCATTTCGAATGCCATTATCAAATAAATAAAACTTCGGAGTAGATAAAAGCCTTTTTCGTGAGTTTCCGGAATAAGCAGGGATAAAATATCCCACGTGGGTATCTGCTAAAATTTGATAATAATTCTTTATGCCGTTTATTGAGAGTCCAATCTCATTTGATAACTTTGTAAGAGAAACAGTCTTTCCTGACTCTAATGCAGCTAATTGCAAAAAGTTGCTGAATGCGCCTATATTTTTAACTAAATTCTCTCTGCGTATTTCTTCTTCAATATATAATTCAGCATAAGACTCTAATGTTTTACCTTTCATTTCCGGGGACTCTGATAATATTCCAGGCAATGAACCATAAAGTAACAACTCATCTAATTCCTGAGCCGGGAACGGGTTTTCACATTTATACTCCGTTTTCAGCAACCCGGCTCTTCCTCTTTCTATTTGTGAGACAGGGTATAAACGATATAAGTGTGTTCGTCCGGGCAATAAATTGGCGGATTTTTCTTTAAGTTTTCGAGATGAGCTGCCTGTTAACAAAAAAGCAAGTCTGCCTTTATGCTTATCATATAAGTACTGCACCTCCTCCAGTAATTCCGGGACTTTTTGCACTTCATCTATAAAAACAGTTGTTTTTGGATCATTTCTTGCTTCAACTATTTCCGTTAAAACCCCGGGATTCATAGAGACTTCCAATCTTCTTTTATATTCCTGAAGATTGATATTAACAGCATTTTCAGGAAGCAAATGATTTAAAAGCGTAGATTTCCCTGTTTGACGAGCGCCTAAGAGTAATATAACCTTCCCGGACTCAATTGACTGCACAATGCTTTCTTCAATATATCTATGATAATATGCATCCATAATGCAAATAATACAGTTAATTTTGCATAAATGTCAATTATTTATCGGAAATGAAAAGGGTGGCAAGGCGTCTTTGAACATTAGAACAATAAAACAATCGAACAGTTTTTTTTGGACAATTTCAAAGGCGAACCGCTTGATACGTGTTCTTTCATATGAAGTGTCACGATAAAAGACCGTACCCACAGATATTTTGTAATTTGTGTAGACCCCACGGAGTGATACTCAGATTGATCCTCTACGGTTAGTTGATCCGCAGTTACATTGGAAATGATTTAAAATCATTACTTCTGTAGCGAGATAATCAACTGTAATCTCTTTCCCCGGTTTAACCCAACTTCATGCTCCCCAAAAAATAATCATGTAATATCAATAGGTTATGCTCCTGAAAAAAGTGATTTTGACACTACGGATTTAAAATAACTACAAGATTGTTTTTACGGTTCTCCCTGGTT
>BDSY01000081.1 GCA_002897895.1 bacterium BMS3Abin06 | reverse complement strand
TTTGAAATGAATTTTTTTCTGTTTTAAATCTTTTACCAGCGACAGGAATGCCTTTATCTGTTGGTTGGCAAAATCTTTATCCTGGAGGTCGGCTTCAGAGAAATGGCTCATGAGCCCTTCGGGTTCAATATTTTTCAGGGCGGCTATTTTGGGTATCTCTGTCCGGGCCTTTCTGATATCGAATCCAGTACGGCCCATACCTGTGTCGACTTTAATGTGAATTGCTATTTTGAGCTTGCGTCTGCAAGCCTCAGCAGAGAAATTTCCGGCAGTATTAAAATCAAAAACCGTTGGCGTAAGATTGTAATTAAAGCAAGCATCAATATTGTCTCTGTCAAAAAAAATAAGTATGGGGGTGGTTATTCCTGATTCCCGAAGTTCAATCGCCTCTTTTGTAAATGCTACCCCGAGTTTTGAAATGCCTTTTTGTATGAGGTGCTTTGATATTTCTACGGCGCCGTGGCCGTAGGCATCGGCCTTTACAACAGCAAGGATATGCTTATTTCCCGTTTTCTCCCTGACAACCTTCAGATTGTGGGAGAGGGCACTGAGGTTGATTTCAGCAAAGGCCTTCTGTAATTCCACTTATGATTTTTGTTCCTTGTTTTCTCCTGATTCCTTATTTTTATCCGGGGTCACATCAATTTCAGGCGGCTCGGATGTGGATTTCTTGAAATTCTTTATTGCCTCTCCAATGCCCCTGCCGATTTCAGGTAATCTTGATGCACCGAAAAGAATTACCACAATAACCAGGATTATAATTAACTCTGTTGCTCCAAGACCAAACATTTTCTCCTCCTCCCTGCTTTTTTTCTATATTTTATTTTATCTTTTGTCTGTAAATATAGCTCAATATCTTCAGGAGTATTCAGATTTACAAAAGATACTGCTTCAGGATCGATCTTCCTTATTTCCCCTGATGTGATATATTTTACTCTTTTGTTGCTTAAAAAATCTCTCAGGCTTTTATTAGCGCTGATAACGGATTTTTCCATGGATAGTAAAAGTTTTTTTGAATAAAAAGCAAAAAGCGGTTCTGTATAATCCCTCCTTAGCCTCTTTTTGCCCCCTCTGTGGCCGCCCTTGCTAAGAAGAGGGGATTCCGGCACTATTGCATCAAAATTATTTCTTCCTGAAGCCATGTATCTTATGAGACATTCATTTACAAACGGCATATCACAGGCAGATATGAAAACCCATGGATTTGAGGAATTTAAAAGTGAAGTAAAAATTCCGGTCATCGGTCCCCTTGTATTATAAGTATCACCAAGCATCGGCACCCCGAGATATGAATAAGTTTCGGGCCGGTTTGTAACAATAAAAACTTCACTGAAAAGCTGTTTCATTATTTTAAGATTTCGCTCAATGAGTCTTTGCCCTTCAACCTCAATAAAGGCTTTAAGTACAGGCATACGCGTGTTTTCACCGCCTGCGAGGATTGCGCAACTACACTCTTCTAACAAGTCATTCATTAATTGTCATGTTTCTTTACGAATTATTTTGATCAGTTGATTTACTTCAAGCAGGGACTTGTTTTGTTCTCCGCTGACCATATCTTTTATGCTGATTTCCCCTGTCTTCAGTTCATCCTCTCCCAGGACAATAACGTTTTTTGCGCCAATGCGATTTGCCTTCCGCATCTGGCTCCGGAGGGATGTACTTTCAAGATTCATCTCAACCCATAGTCCTTCAGCCCTTAATTGTCCGGTCAGTAAAAAAGCTTTTACAGCAGCCTCGTCTCCAAGGGGGCAAAAGAGGAGGTCCGGCCCCGCAGGTTCGCTCAGCGAATCTTTAATAAGCGGGATGATCCTTTCCATGCCTATGGCAAAACCAATGCCGGGGGTAGAGGGCCCCCCGAATTCATCCACCATACTGTCATACCGTCCACCTGCTGCTACGGCCTTCTGGCTGCCCAGGGATTCACTGCTTACTTCAAAGGCGGTCTTTGTGTAGTAATCAAGTCCCCGAACGAGATTTGGATTTATCGTATACGATACACTCAAAATATCAAGATATTTTTTAAGACTCTTAAAGTGCCCTTCACACTCCGTACAGAGAAAGTCCAGCACCGGCGGTGAACCCTGTCTTGACTCAATACATGAGGGGACTTTACAGTCCAGGATTCTCAGGGGGTTGATATCAAACCGCCTCTGGCAGTCTTTGCAAAATTTATCAATTTTGTCATTCAGAAATTTCTTCAGAGCGGACCTGTAACCGGGGCGGCAGTTTTTACACCCGATTGAGGTTATTTCAAAATTAAGTCCCACAAGTCCGATGCTGCCTAAAATTAATGCAAGCATTGAGATGATCTCGGCGTCGAGTTTCGGATCGTCAATGCCCATTGCCTCGGCTCCTATCTGGTAAAACTGCCTGTATCTGAATGCCTGTGGTCTTTCATACCGGAACATCGGGCCCATATAGTAATATTTCTGGGGTGCAGGGTTATTGTAAAGATGATGTTCAACATATGCCCTGACAAATGGAGCGGTTCCTTCAGGCCTGAGAGTAACACTGCGGCCTCCTTTATCCTGAAATGTGTACATTTCTTTTTCTACAATATCGGATGTCTCACCTATGCTTCTTATAAAGACATCGGTTGACTCCATTACCGGAAGCCTGATCTCCTGAAAGCCGTAGTTTTTAAAAATGTCCCTTGCTCCGGCTTCAATATGCTGCCAGACGGATATATCGGGCGGAAGGATATCCTGCAGGCCTTTAAGGGTCTTATACTTCATCCGGGGTTTCTTCCTCACGCTCTTTATCGAATTCTATCATGCCGAGATGGCTCTCTATCAGTCTTCTGACTTCTTCCTTGAAATGCCTCCGGATGCCTTTAAGGTCCGTTATATCTTCATGGATTTTAACAACCCTGTCCTGAGCATCCCTTAATATCTGGTCAGCATTTAATTCAGCCTCTTTTCTTAAAAGTTCAGCGTCTTTTTTTGCCGTAGCCTTATATCCCTCCACTAATTCCTGTGTTTTTATGAGGGTGTCTCTCAGCGTTACCTCCATATTTTTATATTCCTTCAGTTGTTTCTCAAACCTTCTCGCCTCTTCCCTCAAATTGGCGTTTTCCCGAAGAAGCTCCTCCATTTCCTCTCTGATAATTTCAAGAAAGGAATCAACCTCTTCCATGTCAAAACCTCTGAATTTTGTTGCAAACTGTTTTTGCTGAATATCAAGCGGTGTTATTCTCATACATTCCCCCTCTATAAATAAAAAAGTTTTTTAACTGCTCAGGCGCAAAGTGGCACAGGCACAAAGGCGCAAAGTTTAAAAGAAATATAAGGCAAATTCTTATCTTTTCACTTTGTCCCTTTGCTACTCTGTGCCTTTGTGCCTGTAAGTTCTGTTCATTACCTCATCCTTGAAGCTATATCAAATAAAGACGCTATCAGGAAATATCTTACAAACATGATTGCAAGAATTACTAACATCGGCGATATATCAATACCCATGGCAATTCCGATGCGTCTTCTGACGGGTCTTAATACAGGGTCTGTAACCGAATGAAGAAATCTTACAATTGGATTGTAGGGATCCGGATTTACCCAGCTTATGAGCGCGGAAACTATTATTATCCACATATAAATTGTCAAGATCGTATCAAGGATAAAAGCTACTGCATGAAATAAGTTGCCGAATATAAACATTTAACTCCCCCCTTTTCCTAATTCCTCCGCTCTGTTTTTTGCTGCCTCAATGGCATCTGAAACAATGCCTTTAAAACCTTTTTCATCAAATGTCTTAAGTCCTGCCGCTGTAGTTCCCTTGGGAGAGGTTACCATCTCTCTCAATTTTGAAGGGCTCATGCCGGAATCAAGCAATTTTGAAGTGCCGGTCAGAGTCTGGACAGCAAGTGTCAGGGCATCGTCATTGTTTAATCCCGTTTTAATGCCGCCTTCTATCATTGCTTCAATAAACAAGGCAATAAATGCAGGTCCGCTCCCTGAGACGGCAGTTACTGCATCCATATATTTTTCCGGCAGGGTGATCACCTTTCCGATGGACATTAATATTTCTCTGACAACCGATATATCCCTTCCGGAAAAGCATTCGCATAAGGAGATAACCGATATCCCTTCCTGAACAAGGGCCGGAGTATTGGGCATTACCCTGATTAATTTTTTTGTCTTCAGTTTTGATGCCAGATATGCAAGTGTGATACCCGCAGCTATCGAGACTACGGTCTTGTCTTCGGTGATTACTTCGCTTATCTCATCAAGTGCAGAATCCATATTCTGCGGCTTGACAGCAAGGATTATTATATCGCAGGAGGACGCGGCCTCTTTATTGGATTCCGTTGTCTCTATCCCGAAATTCTCCTGTAAATACTGCCTTCTTTCATTCCGGGGCTCGGAGACGAGTATATCCTTCATGCCCCGGGAGGTCATGCCTTTTATCATTGCCTCTGCCATATTTCCACCGCCTATAAAGCCGATCTTCATATTTCAATACCTCATCTGTCTAATAATTTCTTTCTCCAAAAATCGCTCTGCCTACCCGCACCATTGTGGAGCCCTCTTCAATAGCAACTTCAAAATCATTTGTCATGCCCATGGATAATTCATTTATATGGAATCCTTTTTCAATCATACTATCCGCAATCTGCCTTAGTCTTCTGAAATAGGGCCTTGTTCTTTCAGGGTCATCGAAAAACGGCGGCATGGTCATAAGGCCTTCCAGCTCAAGGCTATCCATGTCTCTGACTTTTTGAAGCAGATCCATAAGGTCTTTTTCCGGAATGCCATGCTTTGCTGTTTCATCCGTGAGCTTTACCTGCAAAAGAACTCTCTGCTTTTTTCCTCTCTTATCTGCCTGTTTATCCAGTTCCTCAGCTAATGCAATTGAATCAACAGAGTGTATTAAATCAAAGAGCCGGACTGCGATTTTAGCCTTGTTCTTCTGGAGGTTCCCGATCAGATGCCATTGAATTTTTCTATCTGAAATTTGAAATTTGATATTTGATATTTTTTCCCTTGCTTCCTGTACCCTGTTTTCTCCGAAAATTGTTGCTCCTGCTTTTACGGCTTCGATAATTCTATTTAATTTAACTGTCTTGGACACTGCAACGAGTTTTATCCCGTCAGGATTCCTGCCCGCCTTAAGAGCAGAATTGTTAATTCTGTCCTGCACTGCCTGAATGGCCTCAGCTAAACCCATTGTTTTAGAAGATTAGCATTTTTGTTTTTTTATTGGCAAGATAGAAATAAATAATCCACAATTAAATTATATGGCTGAGGCTCATCAGAAGAGAAGATACCTTGCTTTGAGGGTCACCCTCCTTTATAAAATCCAGGAGATTAAAGAACATTTTTTTATGTTAGCCTGTTTGTTGAAATTCCCCGGTTTAAACCTCTTTTCAGATGTACCCTCCGAGCACAAAGATTAAGTATAAGATGATTAAGATTACCCCTGCCCGGCGAGGCATCCTTCCGGTCATCATAAAGAGCGAGATCACAATAACCGTGCCGAAACATAATGGAAGGTAAAATCTTAAAACCTGTGAGTCCACTTTGACAGGATTCACCAGAGCTATGATCCCTGCATTAAACAGGAAAAAGGCAAGAATGGAACCAACCACATTCCCAAAACTTATCTCAGGTCTCCCCTTCACGGCGGCCGGAAGCTCTCTTGCCAGTTCCTCGATACTTACCAGAAAGGCAAGAATAGTCATGCCAAAAACCGTATCGGAAAGCCCGAGGCTTGTAATAATAGTTTTAGAGCCGGCAACCAGCATTTCACTTCCAATGATGATAGCGGCAAGCGATAAGAGCAGCAGACCAAATGATTTCCATTTACTGAGTTCTTTAGCTTCCTCCAGGGTTTCAGCAACCTCTCCTGTGGCTTTAATATCGAGACCTCTTTTGCTTAACCACAGGAGGCAGACAATTGACAGGACAAAGCCAAGAAGCAAAACTACGCCATCGGCCCTTGAAAGCCAGCCATCAAAACCAAATATACCCAGAAGAAGTACTGCTAAAACAGGCAGGGCAAGAATCTGATTAGGGACCTTTTCAAACTTCATGGGAACAAACAGTGCTGTTATCCCGAATGCAAGGGCTATAGCAACCATTGCAGCTCCGATAATGGAGCCCAGGGCAATGCCTGCTACTCCCGCAAAGGAACCGGCAGCCCCGATAGCAAGATTTTCAGGGTCAAAGCCGATAAAGATGACACTAATAAGGAAAGTGGAAATCCCAAAGCCTAAAGATGTCCCGACAGCCCCTTTAACAAGCTTCTCGGCAAAATAGATAACCAGTACAAGCCCGACAATAAATAATGCTATGGATACAATTGCATTCATTTACAATAAAGATCTATGAACTCCACCTTGTCCCCGTCTTCTGATAAGGTATATATAACCCTTATCCCTGATTGCGCGCATTTTCCTTTCAGCGCTTTACAGGCAAGATTTTCAGGTTCTTTTGGATATTACAAAAGGGTTCTGCGGAAAAGATAACACAAACAGGGACATATTTTCACCTTGAAAGCCTGCGGTTGCAACAAATTAAAAAAAGAATCGCTCAATTCAGGTATTAATTAATCGGCTTAAACCACTACCTTTGGTAGTGGTACCATAAAAAGGTTCAACCGTAGGAGTAGTTATAATGTACCTCCCCTGAAAGGTGCCGATAGAAAGGGAGGTACATTAATGAGTAGATT
>BDSY01000080.1 GCA_002897895.1 bacterium BMS3Abin06 | reverse complement strand
AAAGATAAAAATACTGCCGGAACAAAGACCTACAGGAACTCCAACCTGGGAACAGATTTGTAGAATTTTTGAAAATATTTTTCACTATGAGTTATACAGTGGGAAGAAAACATTAAAAACTTTTTCGGATGGCCTTTTACCAAATCAATTAGATGTGATAAAATTGTTGAAAATCCCTAAAGATAAATATCTAACCTGATAATTTTACATCTTTAAAGTGCGGAATGTAGGAGACATATATCTGGTTAAAAGATCATGATTATGTTATTGTGCTCAAGAAATTAAATAAAAGTTGGGGGACGGTATATTTTTTACTAACTGCATATCATGTAGACGGAGATTCGAGCAGGAGAAGCCTCACAAGAAAGTATAATGGCAGGCTCTGAAAATAGTAATGCCGCTCCCGAAAGAACGGCACATCTCTTTTCACACGTGGTGAATGAGTCTACTTTTAATATCGGATAAAATTAGACATTTGTCAAGTTTTTTTGACATCAAAAATGAGCGATTATTCTGAAAATACATTAATCGAACAACCAGCCATCGAATTATTCAATAAGCTCGGCTGGGAAACAGCCAACTGCTTCACTGAATTTGAACAGGCTGGCGGAAGTCCGCTTGGACGGGAGACCAAGTCGGAAGTCGTCCTTATCTCCCACCTGCATCCAGCTCTTCAAAAACTGAATCTCTCCCTTCCAACCGAAGCAATTCGGCAGGCAATCAATGAACTTATCCGTGACCGGAGCGCCATGAGCCCTGCCCAGGCAAACCGGGAGGTTTACCATCTCATTAAAAGTGGTGTTAAGGTGAAAATCCCGGGCAAGGATGGAGAAGAGGAAACCGTTGAAACAGTCAAAGTCATTGATTGGAATCAACCTGAAAATAATGACTTCTTTTTAGCCTCCCAACTCTGGATCACGGGAGAGATGTACACGAGACGCACAGACCTTATAGGTTTTGTAAACGGCCTGCCGCTGGTATTTATAGAACTGAAAGCATCTCATAAAAGACTGGAAAATGCATATAACGATAATCTTCGGGATTATAAAGACACTATTCACCATCTTTTCCGGTACAACGCATTAATCATTCTCTCAAACGGCAGCAGAAGCAAAATCGGCAGTGTTACCGCATCATGGGAGCACTTCAGTGACTGGAAAAAGATAAACAGTGAAGGCGAAGAAGGAGTCATATCGCTTGAAACAATGATCCGCGGTACATGCGAGCCTGCAAGGCTGCTGGATTTAATAGAAAATTTCACACTTTTCATGGAAGCGCAGGGCGGATTGATCAAACTGATAGCAAAGAATCATCAGTATCTTGGAGTAGGCAATGCTCTTGAAACATTGAAAGAGATTAAGACAGGAGAAGGCCGTTTAGGCGTTTTCTGGCATACACAAGGGAGTGGTAAAAGTGTCTCCATGATTTTCTTTTCACAAAAGGTTCTGCGTAAAATCCCAGGGAACTGGACATTTGTCGTTGTTACCGACCGGACTGAACTGGACGGCCAGATTTACAAAAACTTTGCCGCTTCCGGAGCCGTTACGGAAGAAGAGGCTCAGGCCACAGTGCCGCTTTACTATGAAAACCGTATCCCTGAACTTCAGTTGACTAATGAGAATATTAATGAAATAGACGATCTGAAAAAGAAGGGTGTGGACATATCTCCGCACCGGAAAAGAATGGTGAAAGAGGACCTGGACACCAAATTCAAGGACCCTGATGATCCTTTCCGGATAGTCTTTGTCTGCGCCATGTGGATGACAGGCTTTGATGTCCCCTGCTGCTCAACAATGTGAAATAGAGCTTTCAAAAAAAGAAGAGTTGCAGGTCAAGAAATTATCGAAAGATTTAATGGAAAAACTCAAAAATGAAAAATTGGTGCTTGACTGGCGCAAACGCCAACAATCGAGGGCTCAGGTTCGCTTAACCATAGAAGATGTCCTCGATAAGGGATTGCCCGGGATTTACATCCCTGAACTGTATCAGAAAAAATGCGATGCAGTATATCAGCATGTCTATGAATCATATTACGGGGCAGGAAAGAGTGTGTATGCTTAACAGAATTGAACATGGCTGGTGTAGCGCCGCGGCTGTACCGATAATAAACCGTATTTTATCATCAGCTTCAATAAGTTTCTCATTGGCATGTGACAGGAAATACAGGCAGCCCTTCGGTTATTATAATAATTGATGAAACGCCTTGTTATAATAATCGGTCTGCTGTTTATCACATCCTGTGCCTCTGTTCCTCCATCGGAATATAAGCCTGAACCCGGCGCCAAATATGTTACAGCCTCATGGTATGGTGAGAAGTTTCATGGAAGACCGACATCATCAGGTGAAAGATTTAACATGTATGACCTGACATGCGCACATAAGACGCTCGGGTTCGGGACAAAACTGCGCATTACAAACCCTGATAACAATAAGTCGGTTGAAGTGACTGTAAATGACAGGGGACCGTTTATAACCGGGAGGGACCTGGATCTTTCTTATGGGGCGGCAAAGGAAATCGGCCTCGTGGAAAAGGGAGTCGGCAGGGTGAAGATTGAGTATCTTGGAAGGGATATGCGCTATGCCGGACGAATTGCCTTTGTGCCTTCCGGCTCAACCGGTTCCGCCTCATTAACCGTTCAGGTGGGATCATTTACAGAACAATCCAATGCCCGCCGGCTTAAACAGGGTCTTGAATATAAATACAGCGATGTTCACATAGCAACGGTTTTTTTAAAAGGCAAAAAATACTACAGGGTACGGATAGGAGAGTTCAGCAGCTATGACAATGCCTCTTCAGTTGCAGAAAAACTCGCAGATGAGGGATACAGCACAATTATAATGTCTAAGGACTAAGACAGGATAGATTATTAAGGAGTTACAAAAATGCGGCCCGGCTGGGATGATTATTTCATAGAAATTGCAAAAGTGGTTTCATCAAGGGCAACCTGTATGCGCAGAAGATACGGTGCTGTGATTGTCAAGGACAAAGTAATAATAAGCACGGGTTATAACGGCTCTCCCCGCGGGATACAAAACTGTATTGACTTGCAAAAGTGCACCAGAAAGGAGCTTAATGTCCCCTCAGGTGAGAGATATGAGCTGTGTGAAGCGGTTCATGCCGAGCAAAACGCTATAATAAACGCTCCGCCTGACAGGATGAAAGACGCAACAATTTATATTGCAGGTTTTGAAGAGGACGAAAGTTTTGCTGCCGGCAAACCCTGCAAACTGTGTGACCGGATGATCAGAAATGCCCAGATCAAAGAAGTGGTGTATCTGGGAAAAGACGGAAACCTTGAGAAGATAAAAATATTATAACCATTATCAAATTAATATTTGCTTTTAGTGTTGCGGGGTTAACCCTCAACACGCATTAATTCCTGGCTAAGTAATTAGAGTGGAATTAGACACCACAATCCAAAAAGGCAACCCGGACAAGCCAGTCGTGATCTTTATCCACGGCCTCGGCATGGATAAAAACTTCTGGATTAACCCTCTGGAGACAAAAATCTTTGCCAAAAATGTGCCCCTGAAAATTTTTGCGGCGACTCGTCCGAGACCCTGTTTAATACAAAAGAGAAGAAAACTCACATTCGGCAATATTCCTGGAAAAATAGATAACATCCGTACTGTTTTGCAGGATAAGGGATTTAATATTGTAAGCTGGAGCCAGAGAAGGCCTGTGGGACCGATAAGTGTTGCTGTGGAGGAACTTGATGAAATTGTGAAACTGGTAAGACATATCTTTCCAAATAAATCCATAGCGCTTATCGGCCACAGCCGGGGCGGGCTTATTGCGAGAAAATTCATGGAAAAAAAGATTCCGGGAATAAAGGCTCTTATCACTCTTTCGACCCCCCATGCCGGAAGCTCTCTTTCACGTATCGGGGAATATCTTGCCCCCTTATCACCTCTTCTCAAGAGGATGCTCCCGGAGAACACACACGGCACAATTTCCGAAGTTATAAAAAATGCAAATGATCTGATTCAGGGCAATGCCCTGAAAGAGCTTTTGCCCGGTTCAGGCTTTTTCAAAAACCTTAACGACTCGCCGCTAAAAGGAGTAAAATACATTTCATTCGGCGGCAAAAAGACAAAACTGCTTACCCTGTACAGGTGGAAAAGGGAGGATAATAAAATGTATCCGAAACCTGTTTTAACAATTCCTGATTCACTGATTAAAATTCTTCCGGCTTCTGTATGCCCCGGAGAGTTAATGTCAGGCAGGGGGGATTTTATGGTCACTGCTGAAAGCTCTCTGCTGCCCTGGGCAGCACGGCATTATAATCTGACTGCCAATCATATTTCGATTACGTGGAACAGGAAGGCGATAAAGAGTACCACAGAAGTTCTGGAGGGGATATAAACCTCTGCACACTGGTCGATAAGGGTTTTAAAAAAAGCCGATATTATTGTAACGCATTGATTTTTCATTGTTTATCTTTTAAGGAATAGTTCGATAATTTGATTTTATAACGATATAACCTTTATACTTAGTAGATGATTTCAATTGTAATCCCCACATATAATGCATCCGGATTCATGCCCGGTCTTCTTGATTCCATATTTAAACAGGCTGTTGACGATATGGAAGTGATTATTGTTGATGACTGTTCCACTGATAATACAGTAGAAATCGCCGGCAGATATCCGACCAGGGTAATAGAGATGGAGAAAAACGGGGGACCGGCAAAAGCGCGCAACAGGGGGGTCGAGGCAGCTCAGGGCGATATAATATTTTTCCTTGATTCGGATGTAATTGTACTGGACGGCACCATCAAAGAAGTGGAGGATTACTTTAAAAATGAGTCCTCGGCACAGTGTGTTATCGGTATTTGCGCGACAGAGCCTTTAAATAAAGGCTTTGTGCCGAAATATATGGCAATGTTTGAATATATCCACCTTCTCGGCACCCCGGATAATAAAGTAAGCGTGTTTGCCCCGAGGTGCGGCGCTATAAAAAAAGAGCTTTTCCTGAAGGCCGGTGGATATGACGAATCATATAAAGGGGCGGATGTTGAAGACTTTGAACTTGCCAGGAGGATCAACAAAACAGAGAGCATTTTCTTAAACCCGAAAATGCTTGTGAGACACCAGTTTGCAAATTTCAGAAGAGCGCTGAAAATTTACTTCAAACGCACAGTAATGTGGGTACATCTGTTTTTCAAGGAAAAGAAGCTCGATAATGCCGGTCCTACTTCTCCCAGTAATGGAGTAGCTGCCATTTGTGCCTTTTTCAGCTTCCTGCTCTTATTTTTTCTGCCCTTTATTGGTATTGCAAAGTACATGTTTTTATTCCTTATTGCTGTCTATCTGATTTCAAATTTAAAATGGTGGAACTTTATGAGAAAGGAAGCGGGACTGATGTTTGCACTCAGGGCTATTCTGCTAAATTATTTCCTGGGGATAGAGATAATGATTTCAGCCCTTTATGGTCTTCTCAGTTATCCTTTTGCTGACAAGGAGATGATTCCCGGATAAAATTATGGAGAAAAAATTAGTTGTATTAGGCTATGCAAATGCAAGTCCATTCCCATACCATGCATGGACGCCCCTGGCGATCCTCTCTCTTGGAGCATATCTGGAGCAGCATGGCATAGAGGTCGAGTATTTTGACGAAAGGATTCACAGGAAAGAGCGATTCAGGGAGCTTGTAAGCAGAAAGCCGCTTCTTGTGGGACTTTCAACAATGACCTGTTTTCAGATCAAAAACACGCTGAGCCTCGCTAAAATCGCGCGTAAAATCAACCCCGGCATTCCCCTTGTCTGGGGCGGAACCCATCCCTCCATGATGGCAGGGCAAACGCTTGAGTCCGGGCTGGTTGATTTTGTCGTTAAAGGCGAGGGAGAGCAGACATTGCTCGAACTGGTGCAGGCATTGCAGGAAGGCAAAAAAGAATTCAGCGGCATTAGCGGCCTCGGCTGGAAGCAGGATGGCGGGAATGTCCTTAACCCGGACAGGGATTTTCTGGATATCGAAGACCTGCCGTTTCCTTATGACGGGAAGGGAAAAGAGATACTCTCTGAGTATGTAAGAAGGGCGGGAGATACGCTTGAGAACATAGGTTATGAATCCTCAAGGGGATGTCCGCATAAGTGCGGCTTCTGCTATAACGTATTTTTCCATAAAAATGTCTGCAGGGTAAAAAGCGTTGAAAAGGTGAGATCGGAACTCCTGAAGCTGAAAGAGCTTGGTGTTCACAAGATGACCTTTTATGACGATACCTTCCTCGCAGGGAAAAAAGATATGATGGTCAAAATCCTGGTCCTTTTAAAAGATCTGGATTTTAAATGGATAGCCAACGTAAGGATCAATACATTTAATTCCGAGCTGATTAAGCAGTTTGAGGAAAGCGGATGTGTATATCTCTTTTTCGGTGTGGAGTCCCCTGATGACGCTGTCCTTAAATTCATCAGAAAAGGACAGAACAGGCGTATGATTGATGAAGGGATCAAGGTTGCCTCCCAGGGGAATATCCCGACCCTGTACTCACTGATGATCGGCCTTCCGGGCGAGACAGAGGAGCAGATGAACAGGACCCTGGATTTTGCGGATGAGATTCGCAGACGTCATCCGGGCGCTGAAGTGCCTATACAGCCTTATGTCCCGCTGCCCGGCACGCTGTTGTATGAAGAGGCATTAAAAGCGGGTTTTAAGCCCCCCACGCACCTTGAAGGCTGGAAGAACTTTACAAACGACGAAGTCAGAAACCCCTGGATAAAAAATCCGAGGCTTCTGAACGCTATCTACATTAATTCTTTCCTTGCATTCCGTTATGACAGATTTCTGAAAACCTTCTGGTCCAGACTGGTATTCGGGCCTTTGCACAAGCTTTCGCTCTGGAGATGGAAAAACCGGAATTATGATTGTTTTGTCGAACTTTATCTGTATCTGACGTATAAACGCTTGGGCAGGTTTTTTATTTTCCTGGAAAAGACGTTTAAAAAAACTTAGCTCAATGAGGCTCTTGCAAAAGTCTTGTTTTGTCATTCCCGAGGTAGTAATCGGGAATCCAGTTTCTTTAAAAAACAAAGACTTCTGGATACCCGTTTTCACGGGTATGACGGCACAGGTTATTTTGCAGGGACTTTTGCAAAAGCCTCCAATGTAACTCAATGTAGCTCAATGTGGCTCAATATAGCTCAATGTAGCTCAATGTGGCTCAATATAGTAAACTACCCTTAAGCAATGTTAAGCAACATTGAGCCATGTTTGTATGAGAGCCATGTCTAAAATTTCCATACTTCCTGATCTTCTGATTAATAAAATCGCTGCCGGTGAGGTAATAGAGCGGCCTGCCTCTGTTGTCAGAGAACTCCTGGATAATTCGATAGATGCCGGGGCCGCGCAAATAGACATCGAAGTCCTGCATGCCGGAAAGAAGCTGATAAAGGTATCTGACAACGGTATGGGCATGGACAAAGACGATGCAGTGCTCTGCTTTGAAAGGCATGCAACAAGCAAGATCAGGACGGAAGATGAACTCTTTGATATTTCCACACTCGGTTTCCGGGGAGAGGCCCTGCCTGCAATAGCCTCGATAGCAAAAGTCACCCTTACAACATCAACGCCGGACGCTGAGACGGGAACAAAGGTTGAGATTGGCGCAAACCGGAAAAAAGAAGTTACGGATGCGCCGCCTGCAAACGGCACGACTGTAGAGATCAGGGATATTTTCTACAACACGCCTGCAAGGAGAAAGTTCCTGAAAACCATTCCCACAGAGCTCTCTCATATAATCGGGACAGTGGTTCAAAAGGCATTTGCATATCCTGAAATATCTTTCTCACTTATCCACAATAACAATGAAGTCTTAAATGTCCCTGCTGCATCAGACCTGAAAGAAAGGTTTATCCAGCTATATGGTGAAGAGATGGCCGGGGAGTTCCTGGATGTAAAAAAAGAATCAAAGGCCATAAAAGTCACGGGATTCACTTCCTCGGTTGATTTTACAAGGGCAGGCAGGAGTCACCAGTTTATATTCATAAACAAACGCCCTGTTAAAAATCCGACTGTAAACCATGCTGTTTATAATGCTTACCGCGATCTGATCTCAAAGGAGAGGCATCCGGCCTATTTCCTCTTTCTTGAAATTGATCCTCAGAAAGTGGATGTAAATGTCCATCCTGCAAAACGTGAGGTTAAATTTGAAAGACCGGATGATATACACAGGTTTGCAGGCGCGGCTGTTTATGAAGCGCTTAACCCGGGATGTGAGATAGATGTATCCCGGCCCTCAGCATTACCGGGCCCCGGATTTCAGAGAACAGAGGTCAACCGGTACGCCAGCCGTGATAACCCGGTTGTGGGTGAATCAGCGTCTCCAATATTTGATAAATCACAAACGGACTTTTTTACTTCAGGGCTTGCCCCTGAGATCGCATCGTTTTTCTATATTGGTAAATCATTTATTGCGTCCGTAACCGGTGATGGTCTGGTGATTATTGACCAGCATGCCGCTCATGAGAGAATTCTATATGAAAAATTTCTGAAAAAAACCTCCATTGAAACCGAGTCCCTTTTTCTGCCAATGAGAGTAGAATTGCCGGTCAGGGAATATAATATCATTGCCGGACATAAGGATTTTCTCAGGGGCTTTGGCCTTGATATTGAAGAATTCGGCGGGAACAACCTGATAGTAAGGGCATTGCCGAAGGAACTCAAAAAAGCGGATATCAAGGGACTTCTCTTAGATATGGCGGCAGGCATTCTTGAGGAGGGGACAAGCGGCATTAGATCAGATATCACGGAAGATACACTTTTAAAAAAAGTAGCTGCAAGATTAGCATGCCATAAATCCGTGAGGGGGAGCGAACAGCTTAACAATGAAGAGCTCTCAAAGATGATGTCTGATCTTGACAGTGCGGATGAACCCGGCAAATGCCCTCACGGGCGGCCGACGAGGATATTCTTTTCTCTTGATGATTTAAACAAGATGTTCAAGAGGAAGTAAGTTTTTCTGTGCCGGGAGAGATATTTTTTAATCAGCTGCTATCGATAGAAAGTTGATAACAACGCAAGGAACGTATTAACATCATTGCTTATTTATTATGTCGTGAATGATTCAAATAAATAGATGACCGCATTTATTAATCAATATAAATTATTATTTCTCCTGTCCTGGATATTCTTTTATTTAATTTATCCGGCCTGGGCGCTTCCCGTTTCCGTCAGTGCAAGGGCTTTTGTCTTCCTTGGACTGATACTGTTTTTCTGCATATCCGCCTTTTTTATGAACCGGTGGTTTAATGTCTTTATTGTTGACAAACCTGTAATTGTTTGGCCTGCGAACCCGGGGGAACAGGTCAAAAGCCATTTATGGCTTGTTATTTTATGCGCACTGGCTGTGGCGCTTCATATATACCGCATATTTTCCCCCATATTAATCATGGGTGATGAAGCAATGCATATTCAGGGAGGTTTAATGATTTATGAATATATTGACATTGGCCGGCATAAAATCTTTCAGGTTGCATTCTGGACCCTTATCGTCCTGGTCTTGGTTATCAAAAAATTCAATGGTGCGGATAATCATTTAATAAAGAGATTAAGTAAAAGATTTTGCGGAGATTCAACAAATCATTTACTGAAATTCGTTTTCGGCTTTCTGATTACAGGTTTTTTAGTTTCGTACTTTTTATTATTGAAAGACATAACTTACCTCCCGGCCCTTATACGATACCCCCCGCTTTCAAGATTTCTTTATTTTATCAGTTATTCCGCATTTGGTATTACACATATAGGGCCGAGAATGCTGCAGTTAACATTCTATGTGCTGAGCGCCGTTTATCTGTACCGGACAATCGCTTTGTTCAGCGACAGGAAAGCGGCATTAACAGGAGCCTCAATATATCTGTTCCTGCCGGTATCATTTGTCTATGCCGGCCTGGCAGAGCTCGGCTGCGGCACGGTTTTTTTTATAACTTTAATTTCTTTCCATTTCCTGAGATTTGTAAAAGAGAATGACAACAGGGACCTGTTATTAACTTCCTATTTCATCGGCATGGGTTTTTTGTATAAGAGAAGCATTTTGTTAATGCTTTTTGTCTGTACGGCTTTCCTGATTATCAGCAAAATAAAAAATAAAGATTTAAATTTTTCAATTCATCTGAAGGTCATATTGCTTTCCTCTGTGTCCATTGTCCCGTGGATGGTAATCGGCAAGTTTTTTTCATGGAGAAATTATAATATTATCTGGTCCAACTTCAGACCGTTTGAAGGTAAAGTATTTACATATTTCATGAATATTCCATTGGACATATCATGGGTTCTCTTCCTGTTATTTTTATCTTCAGTGATTTTCATCTTACTTTCCAAAAGAAATGCATTAACATTTTATTTCGGAATTCTCTTTATAGCGTATTATTTTTTCCTGGCCCTGGATATAGCGTATATCAGCCCCCGGCTTGCAATGGCTTTTTATCCGACCATTGCTGTTTATCTGGCGCTGTTTTTATACACTATTATTGAAAAAATAAGGTGGAAGCATTCTTTTAAATTATTGTTTTTCGTTTTAACTGCGTATTTAATTGCTATTTCCACGGTTCCCCCCTTAAATGCTCAATTTCTATCATCCAGTGAATTTAAAAAACTTGAATACTTTCCGGGTGACAAAGCCATGAAATGGGTCAAGGATAATGTTAAGGATAATGAGAAAATACTAACTCTGCGCATAATGTCCGCCCTGTTTTATAGAGACAAATACAGCATTGACAGAAACAAAATCATTAATTTCTGGTACGAGCTCTATGAAGTTTCTACACCGGAAAAACTAAAGGCATTTTGTAAGAAAAATAAAATATCATATATAATGTTTCCTGCTCCATTATATCTCAAGGGTGGTAATCTGAAAATACTTGAATATTTAAAAGAGAACAGAGAGGAAGAATTTCTGGAAGTAAAAAGATTCAACCTGGACGGAAATTATATTATTATATATAAATTAAAAAAAGACCTCTAACTGCTCAGGTGTAAACTGATACCGGTAAATGAGGTTCTTCAAATGCTATACTTCACTTATGAAAGTCCTGTCGGGAATTTTTCCTGACAGGGGAAACCATAACCGGAGGGAACAACCTTGGGAAAAAATCTTGCAATAGTAGTAGGCGGCGGACCTGCACCGGGCATAAATGGAGTCATAAGCGCTGCAACAGTTGAAGCCGTTAACAGGGGAATAAACGTCATAGGAATTCTGGACGGTTTCAAGTGGCTCTTTCGCGGAGATACCGGCAAGACCATTGCTCTCAATAATAAAAACGCATGGCCTGTGCACAGCCGCGGAGGTTCCATATTAAGAATATCAAGAGATTTCCCTGATAACCCGGAAGAGAGTTTTCAGGCCATGGTAAAGGCATTAAAGGAATTAAAAATCCATTACCTTATGACTGTCGGCGGTGACGGCACATCCTTTGTAGCAAGAGAAATAGAGAAAAGGACAAAGGGGAAAATATCTATTGTTCACGTACCAAAAACCATAGATAATGACCTCCCCCTGCCCGGCGGCGCAGCCACCTTCGGGTTTGAGACTGCGAGACACTGGGGCACGGAGATCGTCAAGAATATCATAGAAGATGCGCGCACTACAGGGAGATGGTATTTTGTAACAACCATGGGAAGGCATACTGGGCATCTTGCACTTGGTATAGGCAAGGCAGCCGGTGCAACAATTACACTTATCCCTGAGGAATTCAAACAAAAAAAGCTGAAATTCTCCAGGGTGGCCAATATCCTCGAAGGCGCAATAATCAAGAGACTTTCGCAGGGATATGCTTACGGGGTTACCATATTAGCGGAAGGAGTTGCGGGTAAAATCGATGTTAAGGAACTCTCCAGATATACATTTCTTGAAAATGATGAAAGGGGAGCGTTAAGGCTTTCGGAAATTCAGCTTGGAAGAATTCTTCAGCATTTTGTGAGTAAAGAGCTTGCATCCCGGGGAGTAAAACTCAAAATCGTCCATAAAACCATAGGATATGAATTAAGGGCAGCCGACCCCATCCCTTTTGATGCGGAATATACAAGAAACCTCGGATACAGTGCAATGAAGTATTTATTAAAAGGCGGGTCCGGCGCAATGATCTCTTTTTATGAAGGCAGGTTAAAACCCATTCCCCTCAGAAAAATCATAGATCCTGCCACGAAAAAAACAAGGGTCAGATACGTTGATACCAGAGCAGACCCCTTTATAGTCGGCAGGCAATATATGATAAGACTCGAAAAAGAGGATTTCACTCGCCCTGCCGTTACCAGGCTTGCAAAGGCGGGGCGAATGAATATTGATGAATTCAAAAAACGATTTGCTTATTTAGTCTAGCTGCCTACATCGCCCGTTCAATCGTCCTGTGTTCTTTAACCAGCTCCGCTTTAAACTCAACAGGCTTGCGGCCAAAGCAGGTGCCGAGACTTTCAAAAAGCGACAGTTCCTCGATATCAACTTCTCTTCGCTTGATGGCATCTGATGTCGGCATATACAAAATCTTGTGTCCTTCAACCCCGGTAACCGTATTACCGGTTTTGCCCTCACACAGGAGGACAACAGCGCCGGCCCCTGTCTTATATCCAAAGTTAACGTCATAGGCTGAAGAATGCCCGGAACGCACAAGATGGCCGGGGGTTACTTCTCTTACCTCGGGTATTGCATAAATTCCGGGGACATACATCCCTGTTCTCTTCATAAAGGCCTCAACATCCGGATCGGCCTTTAACCTTTTCTCAAGCTGCTGTCTTATGTATTTACCGGCGCCTGCCAGCTTCTTGTGCCCAAAGGCGTCCATCCCGGCGGATTCATCGTAAAGCATCTCACCATTTGCATTTTTAAGCCCTTCCGCAACAACTATTATATAGGTGCCGGCCCTGACATCACTCCGTTCTATTCTGGCAAAGAACGTGGTCTTCATATGTTCATAAACAATGTCAAAGTCAACCGGCACTTCAGGGATGAGGATACAGTCAGCCTCAGCCCCTATGCCCCCGCGAAATGCCGTATGGCCCACATATCTTCCGAATACCTCTATAACAAGGATACGGTTATGACTCATTCCGGTAGTTTTAAGATCCCTTGCAAACACCGATATCCTGTTAATGGCTGAGTCCCCTCCAACGCTGTATGGCTGAAGGTCAAGGTCCATTGTCTTCGGGACATGAATACAGGGAATACCCTGAGAGGAAAGATCAACGACAACACTTCCTGTATCATCACCGCCGCTTATGATCAGACCGTCTATATTAAACTTTTCAAGGCCCTTTTTAATCCTTTCATATTTGTCCGGGTCGTCTATCTTACTGATCTTTACCCGTGAATGACCGGCCTCGGAACCTGCAAGCGATGCCTCTATTTTGCTTACCCTCTCTGCATTAAGCACAACAACTTCTTTTAAATCAACGAGGTTATAAAGACCTGCATAGCCGTTTGGTATTACAACCGATTCAAGTCCCATATCGTATGCCTTTCGCGCAATCCCCTTGATCACGGCATTCAGCCCCCCGCAGTCTCCTCCGCTCGTGATAACGCCTATTCTCCTGATATCCATAATAAGATTCCTCCTTTTAATAAATTGATTTTTCGATAACTGACAAGCAGGACAAGATAAATTTTAACACATTATCTTCAGTGCTGCCAAAGTTTTTCCTTTCACCATTTATTTATTCATATCTTTTACCACTTCCGTTAATGTGTTATAATTCGTGATTGCTGCCATTGGAGCATCTTATGAAACCTCTTGAAAATATAATAAAGCTTATCGGCAATACACCGATTGTGAAACTTAACAGTATCACCGGGCCGGAGGACGCTGAGATCTGGGCAAAACTCGAAGGGTTTAATCCCGGCGGGTCTGTTAAAGACAGGATTGCCCTTTCAATGATCGAGAGTGCCGAAAGAGAGGGGAAGTTAAAACCCGGCGGGACGATTATAGAACCCACAAGTGGAAATACAGGGATAGGGCTTGCTTTGATTGCTGCGGTAAAAGGCTATAGATTGATTCTTACAATGCCGGAAACCATGTCCCTTGAGAGAAAGCAGATTTTTCAGGCGTTTGGTGCGGAAATGGTTTTAACATCAGGGTCAAGGGGAATGATGGGAGCATTGGAAGAGGCTGAGTTGATACTGAAAAAAAATCCGGATTATTTTATGCCGATGCAGTTTGAAAATCCTGCAAACCCGGACGCTCACAGAGAGACGACTGCTGTTGAAATCATTGATGCCCTCGGAGCTCATATTGACGGCTTTGTTGCAGGGGTCGGCACAGGCGGAACAATTACAGGGGTGGGGGAAGTCTTAAAGTCGAAAAATGAGGGTATATGGATAGCCGCTGTTGAACCCGCGGCATCACCTGTGCTCTCCGGCGGTGATCCGGGGCCTCATAAGATTGCAGGGCTTGGGGCCGGTTTTTTCCCGGGCGTTCTGAATACCGGAATCTATAATGAGGTAATACCCGTATCTGATGAAGATGCAGCAGCCATGACGCGGCGTATTGCCAGGAAAGAAGGAATACTCGCAGGAATTTCTTCAGGCGCAGCAGCATGTGCGGCCCTGAAGGTTGCAACTAAATTGGGAAATGACAAAAAAGTCGTGGTTATTTTCCCGGACGGCGGAGACAGGTATTTAAGTACGGGGTTGTTTAATCCTTCTTAATTCCCGATTCCGGGATATGCAAAAAACTTCGAAAAGCCAGGGGCAGGAAAGATAATGGCGGGATGGACGGGAGTTGAACCCGCGACCTCCGGCTTGACAGGCCGGCGTTCTAACCAGCTGAACTACCACCCCAATTGACGCTGTCGGTTGTTAGCATTCACCTGTCAGGCCTTAAAAAAACCGTATGCTAACCGCTGTTTCAAATGGTAGGCGGAACAGGGCTCGAACCTGTGACCCCAGCCTTGTAAGGGCTGTGCTCTCCCAACTGAGCTATCCGCCCGGTCTTATTTCAAATCAGTGAATCTTTGGAGTAGATAATATAACAGATAAGTATATTAAATATAAAGCCTGCCGCCTGTTTGATTTAAAAGCGTTTTTTAAGATACAATTATCAAAATAATTATGCAAAAAATCAGAATGTTATCAAAACAAAAAAAATATTTATATTGTCTGTATCTCATAATATTCCTGCTTGTTTTTGCCTGT
The DNA here is from genome assembly GCA_002897895.1 of bacterium BMS3Abin06. Classification (GTDB taxonomy): domain Bacteria; phylum Nitrospirota; class Thermodesulfovibrionia; order UBA6902; family UBA6902; genus BMS3ABIN06. The sequence goes on along the minus strand of BDSY01000080.1, from coordinate 37,696 downwards.
TCTACCGACAAGGCGGCAATGAAAGAATCATCTCTTTTTGAGCCGGAGGCGGCTTTCAGGCAAGCCAATGACCTGATTAAAGACAGGGACTATGAAGCCGCGAGGGAGATTCTTGAGACTGTTAAGGCTAAAGATGCTTCCCGGAAATATGCCTTGTTAGCCGGGCTGCGCATTGCCGATACATATTTCGAAGAGGGATCATATGAAGAGGCGGCTGTTGAATATGAATCTTTTCTGGACATTCATCCATATCATAAATATGCCTCTTATGCTCAGTATAAACTGGCAATGTGTTTTTTCAAAAGGATAAAAACCGTTGATATAAGCTATTCCTGGGCGCAAAGGGCATTGCAGGAATTTGAAAAGCTCAGGAGGCATTATCCGAGAAATCCTTATATGGATATTATCGATAGCAGAATAAAGAAATGTAAGAGCATACTTGCCGGGTATGAATTCTATGTAGGGAGCTTTTATTTTAATAAGGGCTCATATGAAGCCGCTATAAATCGCTTTACCGGATTGCTTGAAAATTATCCTGATTCAAAGAAAGAATCAGAGGCCCTTTATTATCTCGGGCTTTCTTATGAAAATTTTGGACAAAGGGAGAGAGCAATAAATGCTTTGACGGCTCTTATAGAAAAATTTCCTTCCTTAGAGTTATCCGGCAAAGCAAAAGAACTTATTAACTCATTCAATAAAGAGAAGTGAAATATTATCCTGCCTTTCTGAACCTGAAAGATAAAAAAGCTGTTGTTGCAGGAGGCGGCAAGGTTGCGGAAAGAAAGGCGCTGTCACTGTTAAATGCAGGCGCTGCCGTTAAAGTAATCAGCCCTGACATTACGGAAAATCTCCGTAAATTAAAGAAAAAGGGATCAATCAAACACATAAAAAGAAATTACCGGAAAGGAGACCTCAAAGACGCATTTCTTGTAGTTGCCGGGACCTCCTCTGCTGAAATCAATCTGAAAATAGCGCAAGAGGCGCAATATCTTGTAAATGTAATTGATGCCCCTTCAGAGGGGAATTATATAGTACCTTCCATCGTCAGGCGCGGTACTTTGGCAATCGCAATATCCACTGAGGGAGTCAGCCCTGCGGTATCAAAGGCAGTGAGACAGGAAATCGAAAGGCTTTATGGCAAGGAGTTTGCCCTTTACCTTAAATTTGTGGAGCAGATCCGCAAAGAAGCACGCGAAAAAATAAAAAATGACAGAACGAGGGCAAAATTTCTTAAATCATTAGCATCAGAAGAATTATTCACTGATGTGCGGAATAAAGGATTCCGTGCCGCTTATAAAAAAATACGGTCTTCCCTGAACAGTATCAAATAAAAAACCGCTAAAGACCTGAAACAGAGGCTATCTCCTCATGGATTTTCTGGGCCTCAAGCCGGTCACCGAATATACCGACTCTTACTGTAATGGAAGTCACACCCAGCCCTTTGTCTTTCAAAGATAGCTGCACTTTTTTACCGTCTTTCGAGACCGCCTCTATGGTCCCCTTGCCTCCTTCATTCATACTGCTTGATGTACTGATCTGAAGATTTTCCAGCGCCTTGTTGGCTGCATCCCATGCCCGGTCATATGCAAGGGGATATTCCCGCACTAACTGGCCGTCTATGTACTTATATGATGCTATTCCTACTCCGGCGCCGACCCCGACTAATGCTAATTCTAATCCACAACCATATAAAAAGAATATAGCGCTTATTAAAATCGTCAGGTTTTTTAGTCTCTTCATATCTACCTCCTCCATTTCATAAGTATAAGAAATACCGGAAACTCAAATAAGTTACGGGCAAGAAATAATAACATATGTAATCATTCGGTTACCAGTGGTAAATGAAAACAGGGTGCACAACAAATTTATTGGTAAATTCACTTTGCAAAAACAAAAAGGATTGAAAGCTTCCCCCCTGGTCTTTACCCAGGAGGGGGAGATTATCTGAAAATTTATACTATAATACATATCAAGCCATGAACCTTCTTGCGCTTTTGTCATCAATGCCTCTTGAATCAGATCAAATCCTCTCACGCCTGAAATATGTGCGTTCTGCCAGGATAGCCCGGAAAACTGTTTATAAGGGGAAACTCCAGGGTATTGATGTCATCCTTCTTAATTCAGGCATTGGGAAAGTAAATGCCGCCCATTCAGCAACATGTATTGTTGAGCATTTCCCGGTTAAAAGTATTATTAACATAGGAGTCGGCGGCGCTTATCCCAATTCAGGGCTTAATATCGGAGACATTGCCGTCGCATCAAAGGAAATATATGGTGATGATGGAGTTATTACTTCAAAGGGTTGGGAAAGTCTGAAAAAAATAGGTATCCCCCTTGTCCGGACCGGGAATAGAAGATACTTTAATGAATTCCCTGTGCATAAGAAACTACCCCCCCGTCTAATAAAGACCGGAAGGTGGGATTTTAAAATAAGATCCGGCAATTTCATAACCGTCTCAGCAACAACAGGCACGCACAAAAGGGCGGTTGAACTTGAAGAAAGCTTTAATGCCCTCTGTGAAAATATGGAAGGTGCGGCTATCGCACATGTGTGCACAATATACAAAATTCCCATGCTTGAAATAAGGGGGATCAGCAATATGGCGGGAGTGAGGGATAAAAGAAAATGGAATTTAAAACTTGCTTCAGAAAATTGCCAGAAATTTACCTTGGAGGTATTAAGCCGGGCAGGGCGGAAGCGCTGACTTCACTAAACTTTTTTAGAAAAAATCCCGAAATTAATAGTGAATGAGAGTTTCAGTTTTATTGACTATTTGAATTTTCTTAATTATAGTGTAGATATATAATGTAACATGAAAGGAGATTATTGATGAAGAAGATATTAACAATACTTTTGATGCTGGTTATCCTGTTCACATCCTCCATGGCTTTTGCCGCAACGGACAGGGATGAAGTTAATGTCATAGCAGACACGCTTGTTTTGAGACCCCTTGGGTTTGCTGCTTTGATAGGAGGCACGGCAATCTTCGTTATCGGCCTGCCAATGGCTGCAATTACTAAAAGCGTTGATAAAACCGCCCGGGTACTTGTAAAGGAGCCTTTCAGGTATACATTTATCAGGCCTGTCGGTGAGCTTGGACGGGGTTATAATCATTGATCAATCATATCCGTTATTTCATTTTTTGAAAGCGTAATGCGTTAAGGGCTTTTTTCTTGGTTGCCCGTCAGGCATAACGGATTATGTTTTTATGCAGGCATCTTCTTTTTCTCTTTTTTAAACAATAAATACTGTTTAATAAAATCATTTATTTCACCATTTAAAACAGCATTTACATTGCCTGTTTCCAGGCCGGTCCTGTGGTCTTTTATCATTTGATACGGCTGAAGGGTGTATGACCTTATCTGGTTTCCCCAGGCAATATCTTTTTTCTCCCCGATAAATTCCTCCATTTTTTCATCCTGTTCTTTTTTCTTTTTTGCAAAGAGACGGGCCTTGAGTAACTTCATTGCCACGGCCTTGTTCTTATGCTGAGACCGCTCATTCTGGCAACAGACCACAATTCCTGTCGGGACATGAGTTATCCTCACTGCGGAATCGGTTTTATTTACATGCTGCCCACCTGCGCCCGATGCCCTGTAAGTGTCTATTCTCAAGTCGTCTTCATTTATATCCACTTCTATATCTTCCGTGACCTCGGGGTAAACAAGTATGGCTGCAAATGAAGTATGACGCCTCTTATTTGCATCAAATGGTGAAATTCTTACAAGCCTGTGAACACCGGCCTCGCCTTTTAAATAACCATAGGCATATTGGCCGCTGACAGTCAATGTGGCGCTTTTTATTCCGGCCTCTTCAGCAGGCAGCAGATCGACTACTTCAACCTTGAAGCCGTTTTGCTCGGCCCACCGCATGTACATCCTCATAAGAATCTGCGCCCAGTCCTGGCTTTCCGTGCCCCCTGCGCCCGGATTTATGGTCAGTATGGCATTGTTCCGGTCTTCTTTTTGGGAAAGCGTGCTTCTTAATTCTATATCATCAAGCTCTGATATAAGTGTGTTCACGTCTTTCTCTGCATCTTCCAGTAGTGATTCCCCACCTTCTTCTTCTGAGAGCTCAAGTAGAACATGGAGGTCTTCAAATTTTTTCTCGACTAAATAAAAAGGCTGGAGGGAATTTTCAATGCCGGATTTTTCTTTCAGTATCTCCTGTGCCCTGGCAGGGTCATCCCACAAGTTTTCAGCCAGGAGCTTCTTTTCGAGGGTTTCAAGATGTTTCTGTTGGGACGGAACATCAAAGATACCCCCTGAGGGCATCTATTCTTGTCTCGATTTCCGCTAATTTATCTTTCAGTTCATCATAAGTAATCATGTATTCAAACCTCCCGGGACTATTAGTAAATATGTGTGATACTATATATAATCACACAGGTATTATACATAAAAAAACTCAATTTTAGTTATGCCGGAAACGAATAGAGGAAGCAGAACACATAACTAAACAGTCAGTATATACACTCCCAGACTAACTACTGTTACGGCAACAACTATCAAAACCCCTTCCAGCACTTTCTGCATTTTATGAGAGTGCACATACTCCGGCATAATTCCCAGCAGCCCGTTAAACCCGTGGTATGTCACGGATAAAAGAAAGACAATGTTAAAGACAATCCAGTAGGGGTTGGAAAGTCTGGCAAAAACTGCTTCATAACTTATCTGCCCTGCGCCGCTGTAATGCATGGTCTGAAAATGAACTATTAAACCGATGAGAAGAACAACCCCGGTAATCCGCTGGAAAAACCATTCAATAACCCGTTTTATCTCTATAATCCGTTTCAATACCCGCCTCCCATTATGGGCCATGCACCGATAAGAAAAATAATTCCACCGATTATTGCTGCTGCCCTGAAGAGAAGCTTCTGATATTTTGTGGGCGTGCCGATATCAAGTAAGGTGAGCCTTATTCCATTGAGTGAATGAGCGATTACCAGAAATAAAAGCCCGGCCTCGCCGATTTTAACAAAGGGGTTATCCATGGCCTTCATGATCGATTCAAATTTTTGCGGATCCTTGAGATTGCTCAGAACATAAAGGTGAAGAAAGATATAGAGCAGTAATAAAATACCGCTGACCCTGTGAATAATCCAGGCGATTGATCCTGTATGCCATTTGTATTTCATTGTCTCTTTTTTACTTCCGCTCCAATAATTTCTTCTTTACTGCAAGACGTTTTAATTTTGATAAGTGCCCGGTTATATCAATCTCCTTTGGGCAGACCTCAACACAATTATAAATTGAACGGCATCTCCAGAGCCCGTTGTTATGAATTATCTTTTCGAGCCTCTCTCCAGAGGCATTGTCCCTTGTATCAAATATAAATCTGTAGGCCTTCAGAAGCGCTGAAGGGCCAAGGTAATCCTTGTTAGCCCAATAGCCGGGGCAGGAAGATGTGCAGGAACCGCACATAATACAGGTAATGGACTGAAGAATTTTGTGCTGATCTTCAGGGCTTTGAAGCCTTTCCCTGTCAGGCGGCGTTTCATCGTTAACAAGATACGGCATGACCTTATCATTCTTTTCAAAAAAGGGGGACATATCAACAACAAGGTCTTTAATAACCGGATAAGCCTCAAGAGGTTCGAGTGTTATCGTATCCGGCATATCTTTAATCAGTGTCTGGCAGGCAAGACCGTTTTTGCCGTTTATTTTCACAGCACATGAACCGCAGATACCATGTGCACACGACCGCCTGAACGTGAGGGTGCCGTCCATATTGTCTTTTATCTTTATTAAGCCGTCCAGGAGCCGTTCCGTCTGCTCCATCTCAACGCTGAACTTCGCCCATCGCGGTGTTGACGCCTTCTCAGGATCGAAACGTTTTATGTTGAAGGTGCAGGTTTTCATTTCCACTATATTCCCCTCTTCCCTGGTGGAAGAGGGTGAGGGGGCTCTTAATATTTCCTCTCCTCCGGCTGAAATTGTGTAATTGTTACGGGTTTGTACTTGAATTCCAAACGGTCGTCGGTTTTAAAAACAAACGTATGTTTAAGCCATTTTCTATCATCTCTTTCGGAAAAATCCTCTCTGAAATGCGCGCCGCGGGATTCTCTTCTCTGCAATGCCGAATGTGTGATTGCCCCGGCTAAATTTATAAGATGATCAAGTTCAATAGCTTCAAGCAGTTCTGTATTGAATATCTTCCCTTTGTCTTTTAATTCTATTTTTTTTGATTTTTCTTTTAGCTCGTTAATCTTACCGGCGAGATCCGACAAATCCTGCTCCGTTCTGAAAACAGAGCATTTATCCGTCATGGCTGATTGAAGTTCATTTCTAACGGTGCCTGCCTGTTCATCACCTGTTCTGTTTTTCAGAGAATCTATCTCATCCCCGGCTTTATCTATCATTGACTGAGGGATACTCCCTTTTTCCGTATTCCTGAGATCACTGTTGATAGCCATTCCTGCCCTTCTTCCAAAAACAACTGTATCGAGAAGTGAATTGCAGCCAAGCCGGTTAGCGCCGTGAACCGAGACACAGGCAGCTTCCCCTGCTGCATAAAGGCCGTGAATAACTGAGCCTCTTTCATCTTTCAGCACTCTGCCGTCAACATCGGTAGGGATACCGCCCATTGCATAATGGGCAGTCGGAAGCACGGGGATGGGCTTCCCGGAAGGATCGATTCCGAGATAAATCTTGCAAAAAGTGGATATTTCCGGAAGCCTTTCTTTGATAACCTCTTCAGGCACCTGTCTCAGGTCAAGGTAAACATAGTCCCTGCCGTTGATTCCTCTTCCTTCCCTGACCTCTGTCATAACGGCCCTCGATACCATATCTCTTGGCGCAAGGTCTTTGATGGCAGGGGCATATCGTTCCATGAATCGTTCACCTTTGGCGTTAATCAGTATGCCGCCTTCACCCCTTGCGCCCTCTGTGATCAGTATCCCGGGACCATACAGGCCTGTAGGGTGAAACTGGAAAAACTCCATGTCCTCAAGAGGGATCCCTGCGTTAAAGAGAATGCTCAGGCAATCACCCGTACTTGCATAAGCATTTGAAGTGGTCCTGAATACTTTTCCGTATCCCCCGGAGGCAATGAGTGTTGCCTTTGCACTGAATGTATGAATTTCTCCGCTGCTTATCTCAAGGGCGATAACACCAAGACATCTCTCATTTTCAATCACGATATCAAGGACATGAAATTCCGGGAAGAAATTCACTCCCTGAAGTTCGCTCTGCTCAAAAAGCGCAAAGAGGATTGCATGGCCTGTCCTGTCAGCGGAGTAACATGCCCTTCTCACAGCAGCCTTGCCAAAGTCCCTTGTATGACCTCCAAAACGCCGCTGCGCAATCTTTCCCTCAGACGTCCTTGAAAAAGGGACACCCAGATGCTCAAGCTCAACAATCGTCCTTATGGCATCTTCGCACATAACTTCAATTGCGTCCTGGTCGCCTAAAAAATCGCTCCCTTTTGCAGTATCGTAAAAATGCCATTCAGGTGAGTCGGGTTCTTCATTTCCAAGCGCAGCCCCTATGCCGCCCTGGGCTGCTGTGGAATGGGAGCGTGTTGGATAGAGTTTAGTAAGCACTGCAACCGAACCGTGTTCTGATGCCTCTGCGGCGGCCCTGAGACCGGCAAGTCCGGAACCGATTATGACGGTGTCATAATGGTGCTTCATGAGAAAGTTATGAAACCAAATATCTTTGGATGATATTCCTGAATGATTTTAAATGTAACCGGAAAAGACAATTACTCCACTCTGAATTCGACTGTCTCTAAAACCGCTCCGCCGGCATCCTGAAGTTCAACTTTCCAGTCACCTGTCCGCCCGCCCAGCTTTTTACTTGAATAGGTCCTCCATCTTGAACCCTGCTTCAGGGGGAGCTCAATTCTTGCCACTTCTTTTTCGCCATAATACCAGACAAAGCTGACAGTCGTATTCTCCTCAATATTCCCGGCCTCCAGAAAACAGTATACCTTCTCGGTTGAAGATGCAAAGACATTGACAACACCGACAGGCTCCCTGTTATCAATGCTTCCTGCAATAACCAGCCGTTCAATCTTAAAAACAGGCGAAGCCTCCTGATCCCCGGATTCAGCAAAAGTCAATGAGACCGGAACCAGTGATATGGATAATGCCACGATAAAAAGTAATATTTTTTTCATTATTCAATCCCCCTATAAAAAATTTCAAGAAAATTATTTAACGCTAATATAAAAGATTATATCATTACTTATCCGGTTTTTTTTCTTCTTTTTCCACTTCAGTCTCTTTTGTTGTTTCTTTTGCATTCCCGGCTTCTTCTTCGGCTACCTTTGAGCCGGCCTCAGAGCTCCAGGGAGAGACAGGGAATTCAGCGAGAATTTCCCTGTACTTTTCCAAAGCCTTTTCTTTTTCTCCTGCGCCTTCGTAATATCTGGCTTCAAGAATTAAAGCCGTGTCCTTGAAGATACCATCGTCAACCCCGGCAAGCCTGCCGAGAGTTTCGAGCGCCTTATCATTTTGATTTGTTTTGAAATACGCAGAAGCAAGTTTTTGATAAACGAGAGGGAGTATTCCCTCTTCACTGCTAAATTTGTCAACTAACAGATTATATTCTTTTATTGCATTATCATAATCTTTGAGATTGAAATAACAGTTTCCAAGATAAAACAAAGCTGTTGGCGAGGCCTTTATGTCAACGGATTTCTTATACAGCTCCAATGCCTTTTTCCATCTATCCTCTTCAGACATGGATTCGCCGGATGTGTCACTATAATAAATATTGTAGGCCTTCATCTCAAGAGAGTATGCTTTTTTACTCATAGAAGATGAATAAAGGGCAAAAATTACATATAAAATAATGAGAGCGGCAATTACTGACACGCCTGTCACTACCTGCTTTTGCCTCTGCTTTATTTTATCTAATGCCTGCAAGGCAGCGCTTTTTACCTCATTTTCCTGGGCGGTTTTCTTTCTGGCAGGTCTCTTCTTTATTATCTTAGGCATTTAACTCCTCCCGGCTCTGTCTGCAAGTTTTTGAGAATTTGCAAAAATCGTTTCAATGCTTTCCTCCGGAATACCGGCGGCACGCAGAACAATTGCTGCACGTTCACGACCGATCATATCTTCCGGCGCGTGTGAATCAGTATTTAGCACCATTGCTGCGCCTGCTGCCATGGCTGCCTTTGCAACGTGGCCGTTTGAAAGGCTGTGTCCCTTTCTTGAAGTGATCTCAAGTGCAACGCCTTTGTCCGCTGCCAATGCTGCATCTTCAATGCTGATAAGTCCGGGATGAGATAAAATATCCGCACCGGCTTCAATTCCCGCCCTGTTTGTTCCGGGAATTACGGGCTCGGCAATCGTTTCCCCGTGCACAACTACAATTCTTGCCCCGAGGCTTCTTGCCTTATCCACCAGTTTGCCTATGATTTTTAGCGGTACATGCGTGATTTCAGCTCCTGGGATAACCGTTACCGGTGAATGTTCGGAAAGCTCCCCGGCTGCCTCAACAATTCTGGGGACAATGAAATCGACATTAGACATATCCATATGATCGGTCAGCGCAATTGCCTTATATCCCGCGGTACAGGCCCTCTGGACAAGCTCCGAAGGAATCAGCTCTCCGTCACTGAAAAGCGTATGCGTATGCAAATCAATCATGACTATGTAATATGCAGGAAATACAGTCTAAATGTCAAAATCAGGAGATATCCCAGCCCCGCATAAAGGTATCGCATGTAAAGCATTTTCGTCAACCTCACTTGCCCTCTTACCGGTATTTAATGGAACCGTAAGGATTATATGAACATATATTGGTTGACAATTCAGATGAAAAATTATAGATTACTATCTGCGTAGAAGATTAATAATGCGGCACACCTTTTATAATCGTACTTTAATCCACCAGCATACTTGACTGGGAAAATGTGGGGAGGTAAAGGGAGATATGAAAAAGGTAGTATCAGTAGTCAATCTTAAAGGCGGGGTCGGTAAAACCACAACAGCAGTGAATCTTGCTGCCTGCTGGGCTGAAACAGGAAAGAAAGTTCTTCTTGTTGACATGGATCCTCAGGGAAGTGCAAGTATAAGTGTCGGTGTGATGAACGATGGCAATGAACTTCTGGATGCGCTGCAAAGGACAGTCGATTTGCCCGTTGTCTCTACGGATGTCCCGGGTCTTGATCTGGTTCCTTCAGGAATTGAACTGACAGCAGCGAATCAGTGGTACACCGGAGATTCCGGAATAGGCATACTGGATCGCTGCCTCGAACAGACAGAGGGCGATTGGGACTATTTGATCATAGATTGTCCGCCCAGCCTCGGATTCCACACTATGAACTCCCTTATGGCGTGTCAACACGTGCTTGTCCCGGTCGAGGCATCCTTCCTTGGACTGAACGGTTTAAAACAAATGGTTACAGCTATAAAATCAATCAAATCCCAGAACCCCGATATTAAGATAGAGGCCGTTATACCATGCAGGGCTCACCGCCGCCGTCGAATCCATTGGGAGATTATGGACAGGCTTAAAGAAATGTTCCCGACTAAAGTAACACCTATAATCCGCGAAAATGTTTCTCTCACAGAAGCCCCCGGCCGCGGGAAACCTGTGATATTTACTGCCCGAATATCAAAGGGAGCAGACGACTATCGTCTTGTTTCAATGTGGCTGGATGAACGAATCGGCGGGATACAGGATCCGGTAGAAAATCAGTTCGCCGGCCTCTATTATCAAAAAGCGTATTAATTCAGAAAGCACCTGATTTTCTGATTTCACCTGCATATCCCTATCAATAACCTTCCCGGAGAAATGCATCAGGTAAAGAATGTTAAGTCTGCATTGTAAAGCACAAATGTATTATATTTACTAATGCATCAGTTGAAACTGTTTTGCATTCTTGACGAAGATTCCCTGCGGACTTATCTTGAGCAGGAGACAGGCAAAACCGTATCCCTCATAATTACTGATAATTCTACGAGCATGCTCTCTGTAAAAATGCAGAGCGGCAATGTCTCGCTGAGACTTCACAACATGTTTCTTTCTGCTGACATAAACGTGCTGGCTGAAATAGCTGATTTCATAAAACGCAAAAAAAGAAAGACCCCGCTCATTACCGGTTTTATCAGGCAAAACCGTCACATGTTAAAAGAAAAACATCGGAGAAAAGTGAAGGTCCGGTCGCATGGCAGATATTATAATCTTCTCGAAATATTCCATTCAATAAATAAAGAATACTTTGAGGGAAGGGTTTCCGCATCCATTACATGGGGAGCAAAAGGTCCGAGGCGTGCAGCAGCGAGGAGGACGCTCGGAAGCTTCAGCGACCATAACAACATGATAAGGATTAATCCCATTCTGGACACTAAAAATGTTCCCGGGTATTTTCTTGACTTCATTGTTTACCACGAGATGCTGCATGCCGATATCGGCATTGAAACCAGAGGGAAAAGGCGCCTGATACACCCAAAGGAATTCAAGAGACGGGAGAAATACTTTAAACACTATGAGAGAGCATTAGCATGGGAAAAGAAGAGATGGTGAAAATTATATCTCTGGAGCCACTTGCAAAAGTGATAAAATGAGGTAATTTATTGAGGATAAAAGGCTCTCCCTGTGATAGAATATTTCGTCAAAAAACAATAAATCACAAGGAGAGCTGGATAGGTTATAAGTTTCATATTATGGTAAGAGGTCATGAAAAAATTAAACTGCATTTGATGTTTGGAGTTATCGCGTTGTTTGCAGATCAATTGATTCGGAAAAACAATATGGAATTCAAACAGGACATAAGGAGAGGCACGTTGGGGTTCCTGAATTATTTCTCCCTGGAAAAGAAATATGATGAGTAGTTTGCTGTTGTTTTTGAAGCAATATATAAATTAATGGCCCCTCCAGAGAAGAAGTAAAGGAAGATTGGTTTTAAGAGGGAGAAGGAGTAATGCTTGATGGTTTTTTGATCATTTTATAAAAAAGGATAATTTCAAGGGCAGACCCCGTTTTCTTGATGTATAGGAAATTATAAAATCCCGCATATGGTAACTTATTGATATTACAGAATATTTTTTGGATCAAAGTCGGTTCATTTAATAAAATCAACATATTCTAACCATTCAATATCGAAAAAGTACGTAATATCAAGATGTTATGTATTGTTGAATTCGCCCGGAGGGCGTTTTGTTCTTGACACTTTTTTAGTGCATATCGTTTCCATGTCACGGATATGCATTTCGTCATGAGTAATGAGAAAGCCCAAGTACGAGAGATTGCCGGTCATGCCCCGCACATAGATTCATCCTCTTTTAAGAAGATATGATCCGGTTACTATTGTAAGGTAGAATAAAGATGGTGCAAAATGGCAATTAATGTGCTATTATTAACAATATCTTGCAAAATAGCCGGGTTAATTACTTAAGGAGGGTGTTTTGATATGCTGATCGAATTTAAAGTTACAAATTATCTCTCTATCCGAGAGCAGACGACATTGAGTCTGGTCAAAGCAAAAAGTGAGGAACTAAAAAGTACGAACACCTTTGTCCCCGGAGCCCCCGCAACACCTGAGCTACTGCGAAGCAGTGCACTCTATGGTGCCAATGCAGCAGGTAAGTCCAACTTCATTAAAGCATTACAGTTTATGAAGGGGCTCGTAATGCGTTCTGCTAGCGAAAGCCAAGCCGGAGAAAAGCTATCCGTTACGACATTCTTACTAGACGAAACAAGCAAAAAAAAGCCCAATGAATTTGAGGTGACCTTTGTTAGCCAAGGGGTTCGCTATCAGTATGGATTTGCGGTAACGCAGGAGCGAATTATTGAAGAGTGGCTGCTGGCTTATCCCAAGGGGCGTCCACAAAGATGGATTGAGCGAGCCTATGATGAGAAATCGCAGGCTTATGTATGGGGGAAAATGGAGAAGCTTTCAGGACAAAAGCAACTATGGCAAGCTGCAACACGCTCTAATGCATTGTTTCTTTCTACAGCTATTCAACTAAACAATCAGCAGCTAACACCTGTATTCAAATGGTTTTCTTCAACACTTCATGTTGCTGGTATCGGTGCTTGGAGTCCAAGCTTTTCCATTAAACTATGTGAAAATTTAGAAACAAAAAATACAATTATTAGATTTCTAAAAGCTGCTGATGTCGATATTGATGATATTCAACTTAAAAAAGAAAAGTTTAACAAGGAAAACCTGCCGGATGATATGCCGGATGAACTCAAAAAGCAAATCGAAGAAAAATTCGGGGATCAGTCCATTGTAAATGTTAAAACAGCCCACTCTCTGACGAGCGGAAAAAAGGTTCTGTTTGATATGGATAATGAATCTGACGGCACGCAGAAAATTTTTGCACTCGCCGGACCATGGATAGATACACTGGAGAATGGTTATGTGCTTGTTATTGATGAGCTGCACGACCATTTGCACCCATTAATGGTGAAGTTTCTTATTAACCTATTTCATTGTAGGGAAACCAACCCCAAAAACGCACAACTCATCTTTACAACGCACGATACATCTATCCTTAACCAGGAAGTGTTTCGTAGAGATCAAATCTGGTTCTGCGAAAAAGACAAAGATCAATCATCAAAACTCTACCCGCTGACAGACTTTAGCCCACGTAAAGGTGTGGAAAATCTGGAGCGAGGTTATCTGATAGGTCGCTATGGCGCATTGCCTTACTTAAAAAATGTAAAAATGGCAATGGGGTGTTGAGTGGGCAGCGATGAGCTTTTTCACAAACGCAAAGCAAGAATGGCACACGACCTGGCACGCAAACGAGCCCGACGCGCCAGTTATGACCGAGTGCTTATTGTCTGTGAAGGCGCCAAAACAGAGCCGAACTACTTACGTAACCTGATTGATTTTCTTGAGTTGAACACAGCGAATGTCGAAGTGGATGGTGATAGTGGTTCCAGCCCTATCAGTGTAGTTGAACATTCAAAGAAACGATACAACAAGGAAAAGCGTACGGGGGAAGCATTTGACCGGGTATTCTGCGTTTTTGATAAAGATTCACATGCAAGTTATACGCGTGCACTTGATGAAGTTGAAAAAGCAAAGCCTAAAAATATATTTAAGGCCATCATATCTGTACCCTGCTTTGAATATTGGCTGCTTCTGCATTATGAATTTACAACTAAGCCATTTGTAGTTACTGGAGCAAAAAGCGCTTGTGCAAATTTAATTGATTATTTAAAGAAATATTTTCCTGCCTACTCTAAAGGCAATACCAATACATACAATGAAATAAAATCTCAAACAACTCAGGCGATTGATAGAAGCAAGCAGGCACTTAAACAAGCGCAAGAAAATGGAAGAGATGACCCCTCTACACTGATGCATGAATTAGTGGAATATTTATATCACCTGAAAGATTAGGTGAGAAAGATTCATGTAAAAAGAAAAGAAATTAAGACGGATTGCATACCTTAACACAGAGCCCGCAAATATACTGGCCTACATTATGCGCCTTGGCAAAATATTTTAATTTCTCAAGACATGCAACCTTGTTCCAGTCTTTATACGATTCCTTGATTGCGGAGACAGGACAAATCTCAATACATTTCTTGCATTCTCCACAGTCTCTCTCTATGGGAGAATCAGTTTTAAGCGGCATGTCTGTAAGCACAGTGGCAATTCTTATTTTGGAACCACAGTCAGAATGGACGAGCATGTTGTTTCTTCCAATCCATCCAATACCGGCGCGAAGAGCAATCATTTTATGCGAAAGATGGGCTGTCTGCTTTTCCCAGTCGACTATCTGGCTTGCAGGAATCGGCAGGGCATTATATCCCTTGTCCTGGATAGCAAGCGATATTCTCAGAGTAGTCTGATCGAGCACCCAGTTTATCATCCTGTAATGATGCAGGTAAAGGCGGGTAGGACCTATGATACAGCTTTTCAGAACCGAAGAGGAAACTCTGATGCCGATAGAAATGCCGTGCGCCATGCCTTCGGTCTGATCCAGGGGGAGGGCATCATAATGGGTTCTCAAGTCTTCTACGTGACCCACTCCGAATGCGGTTGCGCCTGCAGAAAGTGCAATCGTTTTCAGTTCGTCATACATACTGCTACAACCACTTTTCAATCAGGGCAATATTTTCATCTTCTTCCCATTGCCTTCGCCCGACTAATTTCTCTCTGACAATGCCTTCTTTGTCTATAATAAAGGTTTCGGGGACTCCCGTAATTCCGTATAATTTTGCGGCTTCGTTATCAGGGCTTATGAGAGTCGGCATGCTGACAGTATGCTTTTTGTAAAAGTCGGGCAGATTTGCCGGATCATCCCTGAAAAGAATACTGAGCATCTGAAAGGGTTTCCCCTGCATTTTTTTGAAAAGGGTTTCTTTTGAAGGCATCTCGGATTTACACTCCGGACACCAGGTTGCCCAGAAATTTAGAAACACTACTTTGCCCCTCTGGTCTGAGAGCTTCCAGATGTTCCCGTCTGAATCCCTTAGTTCAAACTCAGGGGCGGGCTTGTCGACAGACGCAACTTCTTCATATGTTTTAGTTTCAGGAAGAAGGAATAATAAAGCGGCTCCAATTGCTATGATAACTATCAGAATAAGTCCCTTGTATTTCATTTAAAGCCTCCGTTATTGTTTGCTTAGACTCAGCATAATCGCAAGTTATGAAAAAACATGAAATGAAATAGTGTCTTATTATAATAACCTATAAATTTTTTTTGTTCATGTACGGAAAAAATATCGGGTATACATGACTACATGATTGGACAAAAAAGTGGGTTTTGCTTTGTTTTTCAAGCAGTTACATAAAATGAAGGTTGGGACATCCGGTTCAGGAAAAGTATCAAGCATTTTATTGATTGCCGCTGCCCCATAACCGGGGGTCAAGCGCATCGCGCAGGCCTTCGCCCACAAGATTATAACTGAGCACGGTTATCAAAATAGCCATGCCGGGAAAGACCGAAAGCCACCAGGCTATTTCAATGTTGTCCTTGCCGAGCGCAAGGATATTCCCCCAGCTCGGGGTCGGCGGCTGAACGCCCAGGCCGAGAAAGCTCAACGCTGATTCTATCAGAATTGCCGCGGCCACGCCGAGAACGG
Organism: bacterium BMS3Abin06; assembly: GCA_002897895.1. Lineage (GTDB taxonomy): Bacteria > Nitrospirota > Thermodesulfovibrionia > UBA6902 > UBA6902 > BMS3ABIN06. The sequence goes on along the minus strand of BDSY01000080.1, from coordinate 21,691 downwards.
CTGAGACAAAAACCGGCGCCATGCTGTTTACCATAATATGACTGAAAATTATCCTCAAATCACCGGCGCCCAGCGTCCTTGCAGCAAGAATATATTCCCTTTCTTTCAGAGATAAAAATTCCGCCCTGACAAGCCGCGCCACCCCCATCCATGAAGTAAGGCCGATTACTATCATGATATTCAGGATATTCGGGTCCATGATGGCTTCCTCAAGAAATTTCGTCACCCATCCCGGCAGTATCTCGTTCCACAAATTCGGATCAATATACGCCACTACCGCGAGAATTAAAAAAAATGTCGGTATTGAAAGCATGACATCAATGAACCTCATGACTATCCTGTCAATCCAGCCGCCGTAATATCCTGAAAGCGCGCCGACCAGCAGGCCTATAAAAGTGGCTATGCCGATTGCGACAACGCCGACTGCAAGCGATATCTTGCAGCCGTATATCATTCTCGACAGCACGTCCCTGCCGAGGTCGTCGGTCCCGAAAGGATGTTGCATGCTCGGGGCATCGAGTATCTGCTTCCTGTCGATCCCGGATGGGTCATATGGAGAAATAAAAGGGGCAAACACTGCAATCAGAAAAAGCCACAGCACCATAACCCCGCCGGCCACGGCAAGTTTGTTTTTCCTGAATCTCTTCCATAAGAGTTTGCCTGGAGATTCGGAGTGCATACTTACTTTACCCTTATTCTCGGGTCTGCAAACATATAACCGATGTCCGCCAGCAGATTGCCGATCAAGGTTAATATTGCGCCGATTGTTAAAATAGCCATAACCAGTGGATAGTCCCTCATCATAACACTCATATAAAATAATGCCCCCATGCCGGGAATCCCGAATATCTGTTCAAATATAACACTGCCGCCTATCAGCCCCGGAACCGAAAGACCGAGCAGGGTAATAATAGGCAAAAGCGCATTTCTCAGGCCGTGCTTATAAATAACTTTTGTCTCAGGAAGGCCTTTTGCCCGTGCAGTGGTTATATAATCCTGCCTTATAACTTCGAGCATACTGCTCCTCATATACCGGGAAAGGCCTGCAATCCCCCCGAAAGAAGAGACAAAAACAGGGAGAATAAGATGTCGTGTCCTGTCCCATATCTTACCTGACATGGAGAGGGAGTCATAATCCATGGACTTGAGCTGTGAAATCGGGAGCCAGTCAAGGTGCAGGCCGAACAGCATTATCAGTAGCAGGGCAAGCCAGAATCCGGGGGTTGCAAATCCAATGAACACGGATGTTGTCGTGATCTTGTCAAACAGCGAATACCTGTGGGTTGCAGAAGATATGCCGATGGGGATTGCAATAAGGAAAATAATCAACATGGAAAGGACATTAATTGAAAATGTTACAAAGAGTCTCCTGTCAAGCAGCGGCTGTTCGGGATCCCATATCTTTTCCATGACAGGTCTTCTGTCTGTTGAAAATGATTCACCGAAATCCAGTTTCACAACCCTTTTCAGCCACATCCCGTATTGAACGGCTATGGGCTTGTCAAGCCCGTATAACTGCTCAAGCTTTTCCCTTGCCTCGGGCGTGATTTTCGGATTCATCTCAGAAAGCAGATCAGTGGGCTTTCCAGGCGCCAGATGTATGATAAAGAACGAAAGCAGTGTGATCCCGAAAAAGGTCGGGATCATCTCAAGGAATCTTTTTAGCAGATAAATTGTCATTTAAGGTTTGTAACTGCTCAGGTGCAAAGTGGCAAAGGCACATAGGCACAAAGGGTTACAGAAATACAAGAAATGTTTTTTATCCTTTTTTCCACTTTGTGCCTTTGTCACTATGTGCCTTTGTGCCTGCCTGAATAGTTACTAAGGTTTTATGCTGTACCGCTGCAGATTCTTCGGCACATACCATTCATGAAGATTATATCCTATGCCTATTGTCGTGGGCTTGATGCCTTTAAACCTTGAATGCACAACAGGTGTAGCATCAGGCACATATAAAAAGATATAAGGCAGCTCATCTGCAAGGATTTCCTGAATCCTGTAATATGCCTTTTTCCTCTTCTCAATATCAAAGGTTCTCCTGCCTTTCTCAAGGAGCTCATCCACATCCGGGTTGCTGTAGCTTACAAAATTAAACTCCTTCTCACCTGTCTTGCTTGAATGCCAGATATCGTACTGGTCAGGCTCAAACCCTAAGCTCCAGCCGAGGATTACCATTTCAAAACGCCTTTTATCAATAAATTCATTTATGAAGGCGCTCCACTCAAGCAGCCTGATCCTTACATTGATGCCTATTTTCCGCAGTCGCCACTGTATTATTGTTGCAGTGTTCTTGCGGAGGTTGTTGCCCATATTCGTGAGAATCGTAAATTCAAAAGGCTTGCCGTCCTTATCCAGGATACCGTTGTTGTCGGTATCGCTCCATCCCGCCTCTTTGAGAAGCCTTTGCGCCTTGTTAATATCATATTCATACTGCCTGACATCCGGATTATAATACCATGTTCCCGGGACATAAGGCCCTGTAGCAGGGCGTCCGAGACCGAATAATACAACATCTACAATCTCTTCCTTGTCAATGGCATATGCTATCGCCTGTCTTACACGTTTATCCTTGAACCACGGATGCCTGAGATTAAACCCCATATAAGTATATGAAGGAACCGGGTAACGGAATTTCCGGAAATTTTTTCTGAAAAATTCGTTGTCGGTCTGCTTTTTATATTGAATGGGCGTCAGACCCATCCTGTCAAGACCGCCTGCCCGGAGTTCAATAAACTGTGTTGCCGGGTCAGGGATTATCCTGTAAATATACCTGTCTATAAAGGGCCTGCCTTCGAAATAATCCCGGTTTGAGTCAAGAACCACTTCCTGGCCCGCAGCCCATTTTTTCAGTTTATAAGGCCCCATTCCGACCGGGTTGCGCGCAAATTTGCTTTTGGTTATATCCTTTCCTTCAAGAAGATGTTTTGGGAGAACAACAAGACTTCCCCAGGTAGTCAGGGCAGGGGCAAAAGGCTTGTCATAGGCAACCCTGAATGTATAGCGGTCGAGCACCTCGGCTTTTTTGACCTGGAGGTAATCTCCTTTATAAGGGGTCGCTGTTTTTTCATCAATAATCGTCTTATAGCCGAACATCACATCATCTGCGGTAAACTCAACCCCGTCCGTCCATTTAATGCCTTTTTTCAGGTGAAAGGTAATTACCAGCCCGTCCGGGGAAATCTCCCATGACTCTGCCAGGTCGCCTGTGACACTGAGATCAGTGTCATACTTGACAAGGCCGTTAAAGATCAACCCGGCCACGTCATGTGAAGCGCTGTCACCTGCAAGCATGGGGATTAAAACGCTGGGGTTGCCGCTGAGGGCTGCAACTATTGCATCTCCATATGCAGGTTGTTCCAGCGCGCCGGAAGCCATGCCGGATGTCTCAGCCGCCATGCCTTCGTTATTAGTGAAAACGATGACTGACAATAATAGAAATGTAACAATTACTCTTTTCATTAATATCCGCAGAAATAAGAAAAATAAAACCTAAATTAATTCATCGAACAATTATTGTCAACTTTTACCATCTTTCCCTGGGAGGAGGGTGCCATTGCACTGACAAAAAATGTCAGTTAAGACAAATTGTTTATGGCCGGTTTTTGCAGGCCGGGAATCCGGCAAATCGTAACTTGCTGTTATTATTGCTATTTTGTCTAACCTCCCTGCTGGTACAAAAAATGCTTATATAAAGCGTAACAACAACTTGACTACTAAAATTATTTATAAGGAGGGGGTGATTGATTAAACAGAAAAAGCAGTGCCGGGTCAATTTCATTGACCTGAAAACCAGACTCAAAGAAGGAGGATTTAAATGTACAAAGCAGTCAACAATCTGAAAGAGCAAAAAGGTTTCACACTTATTGAGCTGCTGATAGTCGTTGCGATTATCGGCATCCTGGCAGCCATCGCTGTCCCGGCATATATAGGACAGAGAGAGAAAGCAAGGGTCAGGGCTGTTGAAGCAAGCGCAAAGGGATCAGTATCCGAGGTGCTGGGAGTCCTTGATTCATATATTGCCGGCGATCCGTTTATTCTGCTGGATGCAACCGGAACCGAAACTTGTTATGAACTTGGCACCCCACTTACAGGACGCACTTGCTCCGCAATATATAATGGAATGGCAAATACCACCTATACCGAGAGCGTGGATGGTATCATAGCTCTAATTGTAGCTCACCATGCAGGCAAAAATGAAACAAGTCCTTTTACCGGAGGTCCGCTATTTGTGGCTAATAACACAACAGCAGGAACTGTTGGACTAACAAATAATGGCACTCGTTCAGTCAATATTGTAGCATTTGGAGAGGGCACTACGTCTCCCATATTCAGCACAGCTGTTTTTGCCAGGTAAACCGTTTACTCACTTTGATTAACAGGCGGCGGAGCATTATTCCGCCGCTTGTTTTTTAAATAAAGATGCTTAAGCAAAACAAAAAAATAATCATACTACTTTTGGCACTATTAATTGCCATCATTTCCTTTTTAGTTTACAGCCCGACTTTCAAGAATGACTTTGTATGGGATGACCTTCAGTTTACTACAAATCCCGCTCTGATCGGCAGTAATCCGTACTCCTTTTTCCTTGGTGGAGGGGTGTATTACAGACCGATTTTGCATCTGTCAGTAGTTTTCGATTACAGCATCTGGCATTTAAACCCCTTTGGCTACCATCTGACCAATATGCTTCTTCATACTGTTTGTTCACTTTTTGTATTTTTTGTAAGTTTATATCTATTAAACAATACCCTTATAACTGCAAATATTGCTAACAGAGAGCTGAAAGCCTTTAAAAATCCTATCACCCTCTCGTTTATTACAGCTCTGCTCTTTGCCCTTCATCCTATTCATACCGAGTCAGTTGCGTGGATTAACGGGAGGACCGATATACTCGCTACGCTTTTTTTTCTGCCTGCCTTTCTTTCCTTTCTGATTTATGTTAAGGAAGAAAGAAAGGCTGCTCTCATTCTGTGCGGTTTCTTTTTTCTCTTTTCTCTTTTCAGCAAGGAAAATGCCGTCTCCCTTATAGGGGTTGTATTAGTTTACGGAATTGTTACAGGAGTGCCAAAGAAAAAAATTATCCTGACTGAACTGGCCCTTTTTGCCGGACTCATTATATACCTTTTATTAAGGGGGGGGAGTGGGGTAAAAGAAATTACCGCAGCAGCCGGCTCCAGGGAAGCATTCTTTTCATCTGCAATAACTCCCGGCAACTTCTTTAAGGATTTTTCACTTGGAACGGGTTATTACTTTGAGAGGCTGGTCTTTCCCTTTAATTTGAGCGCCCTTCCGCGATTTCCGGAGCACCCGGTATATTATCTGATCTTTCTTGCCCCGTTTATCATCGGAGCTATATTGTATTTTAAAGGGAAAAGATTACATGCCTTTCTGATAGCATGGATTGTCATTACCCTGCTGCCTTCACTATCAATCCTCTTCTCACAAATTGCGGCCCCTGTTGCCGAGCGGTATCTGTACCTGCCGTCTGTCGGTTTTGCTATTTTGCTTGGACTGATGTTTGGAAGAGTAAAGAGCGGGAAAATTGCACTTATATCTGTCTTATCTGTTCTTTCGATCTATTCATTTACGACTTTCGACAGGCTCGGCGACTGGAAGAATGACCTGGCATTATGGAAAGACGCATCTCAAAAAAACCCTGATATAGCCTATACTCACACAAATTATGCCTCAGCCCTGATAAGAACGGGCGAGCTTGTCAAGGCAAAGGAAGAACTCATCACTGCTCTTAAAATAGATGCGCCGATAAGTTTTGAGCATACATCCAAAATCCTGGAATTGCTCGGGGTTATTGAAACAAAATCCGGAGATTATCAGAAGGCTGAAGATCACTTGATTAACGCCATAAAGGCGAATGAAAAAAACAAGAACGCTTTCAATAACCTGGGCTTCCTCTATGCAGTTATGGCTCAAGAGAGCGATGAGCCGGAGAAAAACACTCTTTACATAAAGTCAATAAAAGCATATGAAAATGCACTGAGATTATCCCCCGGCTTTATTCAGCCGAAATTCAATATCGCTCTCAGCTATCTGAATATGGGCAACTATGAGAAGGCAGCGGAATATTTTAATTTCGTGATTAAATCCGACCCCGCGGGGGAAATGTCTGCAAAGTCATCTGTTCTCCTGATCTATATAGAAAAATTGCGAGCCGGGAGGATTAAAGATATTTAATTATCGGTCGATATTTATTTATATAGACGTTTTAGTGATGTTTTACCGTTATTAGAAGCGAAAAACAATTATTTAGTGTATATAAACAATGGAACTTGAAGATATTAAAATAAACCTGTCATTTGTCAGACAGAAGAATGAATCAGTTTGCCATGTAAGGAGGAAGATATGAGAAGTCTGTTTTTAAATAATAAGGACCGTGGTTTTACCCTGTCAGAGCTTTTGATTACAATGGCCATTCTCTCTCTTCTCGCAGGCATAGCCGTGCCAATCTATCTCGGGCAGAGGTCGAAAGCCGCTCATTCGGAGGCCAAGGCGAATCTTGAAGCAATCAGGCTTTTTGAAGAGCAGCGCTTTGCGGAAAATGGAAGTTACGGCGCAAATAGCACCACTTACTTGTTTACTGAAGCCGTCTCTTCACTGCAGTCACTTCTTCCCGGATTCAGACCCGGCAATGCAGCGAACTTAAACTTTGATTATCAACTTGTAGTAGGAGGCACCGGCACCACATTTACTGCCACGGCAACGGGCAAAAGCAGTTCGGTTGTTGACGGTGCAACCTTTTCTATCGATAACAACAACAATAGAAGTGGTTTCTAAAGTTTATTTTTTCTGAGGGATAAAATTATGATGCGGGATTTGGTTAATTACCGGAATGAAAGAATTTCTCAGCCGGCCATTTCTTCTCTGAGGCTAATTGGCTCTCAAATTACTGCGCACATAAAAATACTCCGAATCAAGCACTGGATCAAAAACTTTCTGCTTTTTGCAGCCCCTTTTTTTGGCGGGAATCTATTTCTTGATAAAACAGTTCTTATGGCCCTTCCGGTATTTCTTGCCTTTTCAAGCTGTGCGAGCGCTGCATACATATTCAATGACATAAAGGACTATAAAAAAGACAGGCTTCATCCGGCCAAGAAGAAAAGGCCCGTTGCCTCAAACGGCATTAGTATACCACAGGCATCGCTGCTTGCAGTTTCCCTGCTTCTACCTTCACTTATTCTGTCATATTTCATTGCACCTCTCTTTTTTTATCTGATGTTCTCATACATTATTATTCAGGCCGCTTATTCCCTGCACCTCAAAGACATTGCAGTTGTTGATATATTCTGTATCGCCTCAGGATTTGTAATCAGGGTGCTTGCAGGCGGGGCGGCATTTCGTGTGGAAGTATCCCCATGGCTTTTATTGTCAATGTTCATGATATCTCTTGTGCTCGCATCAGGAAAGCGGCTGAGCGAGGCAAGCCTGTTAAACGGAGATGCCGTCAGGCACAGAAAAAGTCTTGAGCATTCCTATGTTTCTTCTCTCCATGAAATTTTGTTAATATCCTCAGCCTCTTCATTAATTGCCTATGCCATGTATACTGTCGAGATGTACCAGAGCCTTGTTTATACGATTCCGGTTGCTACATTCGGGCTTTTCAGGTATATAATTCTTTCAAAACAGGGTATGGGTGATCCTACGGAAGCTTTGACAAAAGATAAATGGCTTGCGATGACAGTGATGATGTGGCTGTTGCTTGTAGGGTTTATCAGGTATAATTAGAGTCTGTGTATGAACTGCTGTTTTTTATTTTTGTCATACCCGAAGTTTGTAGTCGGGTATCCGGAACTCACTGAAAAGACTGGATTCCCGCCCAAAGGACCACGGGAATGACAGTTTAATTATTGAGTTTAAACACAGACTCTAATTAGAATTCAGTTTCTACATCTGTAATATATATAAAAAATGAAAGCATGTTTTTTCAGACATTCTCTTTTAAGCCGCGGCGGGGACAAGATGGTGGTAGAATATGCCAATCATCTTACATCTCAGGGTCATGACGCTGTAATTCTGACTAATATCGTTGATACGATCTTTGATGTTCGTACAAGAATTGAAAAAATTTCAGGAAGCACAACTAAAACAGGAACCATTATTAACGCTCTTTTCAAAAAAAGAGATTATGATGTTATTGTAGCCGATATAATCATGATGAATTTTTTTCTATCTTTCAGAAATAGAAAAAAGCTATTGTGTTTTGCACAGGATTATGATGAGTCTTACTATAAAGGGTTTTTCATGAAGATGCTCATTCGGGCAGTATATTTTTATTGTCTGAGAATTTTGAAGATTCCTGTAATCGCAGTTTCAGATGAACTTGGAGAGCTTTTGAGAAAGAGATTCAATGCTGATGTGTCAGTGGTGAGAAATGGTATTGATACGGATGTATTTTATCCTGACAGGGATGAAAAATATCGCTCTTTGAAAAGTAACAGCAAGGTTATCCTTGTCTTTGCGAGAAGCGATTACAGAAAGGGCTTTGATATTGCTATTCAGGTATTGTCAAATTTCAGAAATGATATTGATAACGGGAACATATCAGTGTGGGCCATTGGAGAGGATATTGATGTACCTTTCAAGATAAGAAAATTCGGATTTGTTCCTCCGGATGAACTTCGCAGGATACTTTCCTGCTCCGATGTACTGCTTTACCCGTCAAGGCACGAAGGGCTTCCATTATTTGTCCTTGAAGCCATGGCATGCGGATGTCCGGTGGTAACTACTAAGGCAGTTAAGTTTGTGAAAAATCACACTGATGCATTACAAAGCAAAGTGGAAGATGTGAAAAGTTTAGTGGATCTTGTGGCAACTTTGATAAATAATGAAAATATAGGAAGTAAAATTATGCAAGAGGCTTTTGAAACAGTAAAACGATTTAATATCAAGCACTCCATGAATATGTTTGAGAATGATTTATCGACAAAAACTGAAAAGAATTAATCAATAATTCAGGGACTCTTTAAAATGCAGTCAACAGAAACATTGTGAATCCCAAAGTTTATATTCTTTTAATAAATTATAACGGTCATGATGACACAATAAAATGCCTGAAGTCATTGTTGAAGATTACCTATGATAATTACAATATTCTCATCATAGATAATGCCTCAGAAAAAAATTCATTCGAAAATATCTGCACCTGGTTAGAATCAAACTCTGTTACATGCAACGTTTTCCACTCCGATAATGACAATTTAACAATCAGCAAGGAAGTAACAATAATTAAATCCGACATTAATTTAGGGTTCGGCGGCGCAAACAATATTGGTTTCAAGATAGCCTCAATGAATAATGTGCCATTAGTATTACTCTTGAACAATGATACAATCGTTCATGAAGACTTTCTTGATTGCCTTGTCAATACTGCTGTTAAGAATGAGAGAACAGGTATGGTCGGCGGCAAAATTTATTGTATGAATAATCATAGGAAAATCTGGTACTGTGGCGGATGGATAGATTATCTAAAAGGCACTGCATACCATATTGAAAAAGATCTGGACGGCAAGTTCGACTCAACACTTATAACAGGATGCCTTGCCTTGATAAATATGATGGGAATAAAAGATATTGGTTTTTTTGACGAAAGGTTTTTTCTGAATGTTGAAGACTGGGATCTTTCTTATCGCATGAGAAAGGCCGGGTGGAGACTTATAATCGATACAAGCGCAATAATATCTCATAAAGGCAGCGGAAGTATCGGTGGCCCCGGTTCTCTGAGAAATCTCTACTATTTTCACAGGAACAGGCTGTTGTTTTTTAATAAACACTTAAGCCCTGTGCGTAAAGTTTTATTTTTTTTATGCCAAACTGTTCTCATTATCCCCGCATGGATAATAAAGCAGATTTTCACTGGTGAAGTTGTTCAAATCAAAGCATTTATATTAGGAACGTCAGATTATGTTCGCGGGAGATTTGGCAAATCAAAGCGGGTATGAACAATTTACAGTTAACCCTTTAAATAAAATGAATGCCGCATATATAAATAATAATAAATCTTATTATCAGGCAAATAAACAGGCTGAAGACAGAATCGCTTTAAGCCTTTATTACCGGTTGGCAACATCGTTTGTCAAAACCGGGAAGGTGCTGGACTTTGGCTGCGGTACAGGCCATTTCATCAAGCGGTTTAAAGACGGCTATGAAACGTGGGCCTATGACGTTTCTCCTTATGCGCTCGGGTCAGTCAGGGCAATTGCGCCAAACGCCAATATCTGTTCTTCTCCTGAAGCGCTGAATGAGCTTGACCTCGTTGTTTCCGTTCATGTTATGGAACACCTGAAAGATCCCTTTGAGACCCTGCGGTTATTTCATAAAATTCTGCATGACGGCGGGGTGCTGTTATATATAGTCCCGGATGTCTCAGGGTTGGGGCATAAAATAAAAAAGCAGCGCTGGGTCGGTTATGGTGATCCTTCCCACATCTCTCTCTACCCGGCCGAAAAGTGGCTGTGCTGGACAGAAGCTGCGGGTTTTAAAATTTTGAAGACCGGAACAGACGGATTATGGCATGTGCCGTATCTACCGTTAATTCCCCAATGGGTGCAGAAACTGATTTTCTATCCGCTGCCGGCAATTCAAGTCATCACCGGCCATCTCTTCTTACCGGCAGGCTGGGGCGAGTCACTGGTTGTAGTGGCTCAAAAGAACTGAATTAATGCGGAGACAATAAACTTCCGGCATATGAACAAAATAAAATTATTAAAGTTTATAGACCGGATTATGGGCAAGTTTTTTATATTTTTACTTCCCGGAACAAAAATAAATCATAAAGACGCCTCAAAAAAAATAAACAGAATCCTCATTATCCGTCCCGGGGGCATTGGAGACGCGGTTCTTTTATTACCTGCAATAAATGCACTGAAAAGGGAGCTTCCGGATTTAAAAATAGATATACTCTCTGAAAAGAGAAATACCGGCATTTTCGGGCTGTCAGAAAATATTGAGAGAATTTATCTCTATGATAAGGGATTTGATTTTATCAGAAGTCTCAGAAACAGATATGATGTTGTCATTGATACCGAGCAGTGGCACAGGCTATCGGCTGTTGCGGCTTATCTTAACCGCGCTCCTGTAAGAATAGGTTTTGACACAAATGAAAGAAGAAGGCTGTTTACCCACAAAATTCCATACAGCCATGATGATTACGAGGTATTCAGTTTTTTCCATCTGATCGAGCCTTTAATTCACAAGATTCCTGAATTTGATTCCGAAGAGCCGTTTCTTGAGATCCCTCCTGAATCAACATTCAGTCTCTTTACTGTCCCTGCAGAAGAAAAGGAGAGAATAATTTCGATCTTCCCCGGCGCATCAGTAGATGAGCGGAGGTGGGGAGGAGACAGGTTTGGCAAAGCAGCAAGGATATTAAATGATAAAGGTTATAAGATTGTACTACTTGGATCATCTGCAGAAAAAGCAGATGCCGCTGCTATTAAACAAAATACGTATGGCTGTATCGACCTTACGGGCAGGACAGATCTCAGGGACACAGCTTTAATACTTAAGATGAGCAGATTATTGCTAACCGCGGATTCGGGACTTATGCATATAGCATATGCTGTCGGAACCCCGACAGTTTCGCTTTTTGGTGCAGGTATGGAAAAAAAGTGGGCGCCGCGGGGAAAACATAATATTGTTCTGAATAAATACCTTTCATGCAGCCCGTGCACAAAATTCGGTTATACCCCGCCCTGTAAAAGAAATGTGGAATGTCTTTCTTCCATTAGCGTTAATGAAGTAGTAAATGCAATAGAGAATATTCCGGATAAGCCACGCGCATAGAAAAGCCGTATCTTTAAATGAGAAACCCCTTCAGGATTTGATAATTGTCTGTCAGGGAATCGCAATTTGCAAAATTGTACTGCCTCTCCTATAATATTTTTAAGGGAGACAGAAGATGCCGACTACTTTACAGATAGAAAAAAATAAAACCTGCACATATAAGGATTATGAAAAGCTTCCGGAGGGCGCACCGTATCAATTAATCGGGGGAGAACTCGTTATGACACCATCACCTGTTCCATATCACCAGATATTAATAGGTAAAATATTTTTAAAATTAAGTAAACATATAGAAAAAAACAACATGGGCAGTCTTATTTTATCTCCAATCGATGTCTACTTCTCGGAAACGGATACATACCAGCCGGATATCATATTTATAGAAAAAAAACGACTTAATATTATTGGTGAGAAAAAAATAGAGGGTCCGCCTGACCTCATAATTGAAATACTTTCTCCTGCAACTGCCTACTATGACCTCAGAACCAAAAAGGATGTCTATGAACAGAGTGGCGTAAAAGAATACTGGATAGTTGATCCGATGCAAAAGGCAATAGAGGCATTTGTTAACAAAAAAGGCAAGTTCGAGCTGCTCGGCAGCGCAAAAGTTGAAGGCGCTGTTAAGTCGGACATCCTTAAAGGGTTAAGTGTAGAAGTAAAAGAGATTTTTGAATAAACGATTCTTTAAAACATCTCCATCTGTTCCACTCTTTCCTGGGGCGTGAATACCGGATAGTTGTCGTCAAAGCATGCTGCGCAGTATTTTTCAGGGTTCGGTATTACCTTCAGTAATCCTTCGAGACTTAAATATTGCAGTGTATCGGATGTGATATATTTTTTTATCTCCTCAAGCCTGTGGGTTGAGGCGATCAGTTCTTTTCTTGTAGGGGTATCAATTCCGTAAAAGCACGGCCCTATGGTAGGAGGAGAGCTTATCCTTACATGCACTTCTTTAGCCCCGCCGCCTTCCCTTATCATTTTTACGATCTTTTTACTTGTCGTTCCCCTTACGATTGAGTCATCAACTACTAATACCCTTTTGCCTTTAAGGAGCTGCCGCACAGGGTTCAGCTTTATCTTTACCCCGAAGTGTCTTATTGACTGCCTCGGCTCGATGAATGTCCTGCCTACATAGTGGTTTCTTATCAACCCGAAATCAAAAGGTATCTCACTTTCTTTTGCATACCCCAGCGCCGCCGGTACCCCGGAATCAGGGACAGGAATGACAATATCGGCATCAATCGGATTTTCTCTTGCAAGCTGGCGGCCGAATTCTTTTCTGACCGCATCTACATTGAGATTTCCAAAAATATTGCTGTCAGGCCTTGCAAAATATATGAATTCAAAGATACAGAAAGCATGTCTCAGGGAAGGGACTGTCTTAACGGATTGCAAGCCGTCTTTATTTATAATCACCATCTCGCCCGGCTCAACATCCCTTTCATATGATGCGCCTATAAGGTCAAAGGCACAGGTCTCGGACGCAACGATATAGGCGCCGTCATACTTGCCTATGCTTAAAGGCCTGAATCCGTAAGGGTCGCGTATTGCAATAAGCTCATTTTCACTCATTAACAGGATACTGAATGCCCCTGAGATGCTCTTCATAGTATCCACGAGACGTTCATAGAGCGCTCCTGCGCGGGAACTTGCAATAAGATGGACTATTACTTCACTGTCCGATGTTGACTGGAATATTGCTCCTTTTGATTCTAATTCATCTCTTAACTCCAGGGCGTTTATAAGATTGCCGTTGTGGGCTATTGCAAGGGAGCCCAATGAAAAATTGACCATTATAGGCTGGACATTTTTCAAAGAACTTGAACCCGCAGTTGAATAGCGGTTATGTCCAACAGCAATATCTCCGGGCAGCCGCTTCAGCCTCTTTTCAGAAAAAATATCTGCTACGAGACCCATGGATTTTTCAATATGGATCTGCCCGCGGTCGGATGAGCATATGCCTGCGCCTTCCTGGCCCCTGTGCTGCAGGGCATGAAGACCGAGATATGTCAGATTCGCAGCTTCGGGATGGCCGTAAACCCCGAAGACTCCGCATTCTTCATGAAACCTGTCGGAAGATAGTGTTAAGTATGGCTTGGAGAATATTCGCTGATTGCAAACAAGCCTGTTGATTTTATTCACTGGTATTCCTGATAATGTCCTTCATGGATAAGTGCTTTAGTATAACATTTCTCAATAATCATTTATCAGCCGGACCACTTGCGTGCATTCTGAAACATCCTCAGCCACGGCGATGCCTTTAGATTCCGTTTCCAGTCCTCCGGCATCCACGACCACTGCCACTTAAGAAATGTCCTTTCAGGATGCGGCATAATTGCAAGATGTCTGCCGTCCGGAGAACATAAACTCGCAATGCCATATGCAGAACCGTTTGGATTAAAAGGATATTTCATTGTAACTTCATTGTTATCATCGACATATCTTATCTGCGCCAGATCCCCTTCTTCTATTTTGCCGAGAATTTTTTCATCCGGGAAATATGCCCTTCCTTCTCCGTGAGCTATCCAGATTCCCAGGACAGAGCCTTCCATGCCCTTTAACATAATCGAAGGGCCGGGCAGGATTTTGACTGATGAAAAGCGGGACTCGAACCTGCCTGATCTGTTGTGAATGAACCTCGGCTGAATATTGTCTTCCATGCCCTGCCATGGAACCCATCCGAGCAGGGCCATGAGCTGGCAGCCGTTACACACTCCAAGACTGAATGTATCCTTCCTGTTATAAAAGTCCTGAAAATCATCCCATATTTTTTTATTGAATCTTATGACACCGGCCCAGCCTTTTGCTGAATCCAGGACATCTGCATAGCTGAATCCGCCGACAAACGCCGCACCTTTAAAATCTGAAAGTCTGACTCTCCCCTCAAGAAAATCGGTCATTGTTATATCCCACGGGTCAAACCCTGCCTGAAAAAACGCTGAAGTCATTTCCCTGTCGCTGTTGCTGCCTTCTTCACGGATAACAGCAACCTTTGGTTTGGTATCACTTTCAAGTAAAGCAGACGGCGTATCCTCAGGATCAAAACTTAATTTAAAGTCAGGGCCGGGCCTGTCAAGGAAGTATTTCCGTTCCTCATCAGCAGACTCCGGGTTTGCCTGGAGTCTTTCAAGCTGCCAGCTCGTCTCTTCCCAGATATTTTTTAAAACCCTCATGTCTTCGTTTAAAACAGTTCTGAGTTCTGAGTTCTGAGTTCTAAGTTTTATTTGTATGGTTTTTTCCTGTACAGTTTTACCGATAATTTCATAAGGAACGGTAAAGTCTTTCAAAATCGAGACCAGTTCTGCTTCCCTGTCCGGGAGATATTCTATTACAAGCCCTAACTCTTCTGAAAAAAGCATTTCCATTATCTCTTTATTTTTTACTCTGAACTCTGAACTCTGAACTCTGAACTCTATTTCCATTCCACAGTTCCCTGCAAAGGCCATCTCAAGAAGTGTTGTTATCAACCCGCCGTCGCTCCTGTCATGGCCGGAAAGAATCAGTCCTTTTTCAATCATATCCTGAATAACATTAAACGCCCGTTTAAGCAATTCAGGGTCATCTACATCAGGCGGCTCGCTGCCGAGCTGATTATAGACCTGAGCCAGCGCGCTTCCGCCGAGCCGGTTTTTTCCATTACCCAGATATATATATATGAGCCTGCTCTGACCCGGCCGTTTAATGTCCGGCGTAATTACTTTGGTAATATCAGGGCATGTTGCATAAGCGGATATGACTAATGTGCCGGGAGACTTTACAGTCTCTGCATTCCCTGAGGAATCCCTGACCTGTGCCGCCATTGAAAGACTGTCCTTCCCGCCGTCAATTGCTATGCCGAGCTTAATTAAAATATCACTCAGCGCAACTGCTGCATCATATAATTTTGCACCCTCGCCCGGCAATTTTGCGGCCCACATCCAGTTGCCGGAGCATTTAATATCCTCCAATGCACTGATCTTTGCCCAGACAATGTTTGTCAATGCTTCACCAACGCATAATCGTGCCATGGCAGCAGGATTCAGCAGTGTTTTTAGCGGTTGTTCCCCGATTGATATAGCCGCACCGGTCAACCCGAAATGACTCTGGCTTACTACTGCCACATCGGAAACAGTGAGCTGTATTGGACCAACACATTGCTGCTGCGCTATGAGGCCGGTAACACTGCGGTCAACCTTGTTTGTAAGAAATCTCTTTGACCCGACAGACAGCAGACGAAGCACCCTTTCAAGCGCATCTCTTACAGTAAGTTCCTTTGGCAACTCAAGAGGTTTTGCGGTCATTGAAATACGATTAAGATGAAATGTCTTTTGAGGCATGTCACCGAGGACTTTTTCCAGATCCAGATTAACCGGCGTGCTTCCATCAGTCCCGTCATAAAGCACTGCATAGCCGTCGCCTGTAATTTCACCGATTACAGCGCATAACACCTTTTCACGCAAACACATTTTCTCAAACATCCCTATATCTTCCGGTTTAAGAAGCAGTGCATTCTGTTCCTGATATTCGGCCCCCCATATCTCAAGCACCGAAAGTGTGTTGTCGCCAAGCTGTATCTTCCTGACCTCAATCTTTGCTCCCGCAGGATAAATAATCTCTTTAACAACATTGCAGTTACCGCCTGCGCCCTGATCGTGGATGCTGATAATCGGGTTGGCGTCACCCATTTCAATACATGCGCGCAGTACCCTGTTCATTTTCTGCTCCATTTCCGCATCCCCGCGCTGAACAGCATTAAAGTCGAGTTCTGCAATATTCTCCCCCTGTATCATGCTGGATGCAGCGCCTCCGCCGATGCCGATCCTGTAGGCAGGGCCTCCGATTTTCAGAACGAGCATCCCCTTTTCCGGCCTGCCTTTTTCAATATGCCGCGCATCCATCTGGCCGACACCGGCAGTAAACATTATCGGTTTAATCCACTCATATCGTTCTCCGTTCAGGAGTCTCGCGCCGAATGAGCGCGTAAATCCCTGAATTACGGGCTCGCCGAATTTGTTTCCATAATCAGAGGCTCCATTGCTCGCCTGAATCTCTATCTCAAGGGGTGATGCCAGGTTAGCCGGATAATCAAATGATCTGTCTTCCCACGGCAGTTCATAACCGGGTATTAAAAGGTTCCCGACAGAGTAGGCTGCTGTCCCGGCAATGACCAGTCCGCCCCTGCCTGTTGCCTGGACATCCCTTATCCTTCCGCCTGTTCCGGTTTCCGCTCCGGGGAATGGCGCAACCCCGCTCGGGAAATTGTGGGTCTCGGCAGTGAAGATAATATCGTAATGAAGATGCCTCTTTTTAAAGACAGCGGGACCCCTGGGATTTTCAGTCGTTATTGTCTGAATTTCATATCCCCTGATTGAACTTGAATTATCATTGAAGGCTATAACGCTGTTATTGGGATTGGCCTTCAGCGGCTTCTTTATTAATTCAATAAGATCATGGGGCGCTTCCCTGTCATCGACTATAAGTTTGCCTTTAAAAAACCAGTGCCTCGAGTGCTCGCTGTTCGACTGGCTCAGGTCAAAACACTCCACATTGGTCGGATTTCTGCCGATATCTTTAACAAACAGGTCGTAGTAATATTCAATATCCCAGTCATCTAATCCAAGCCCCATTTCTTTATTGATCTTCTCAAGGGCTGATTTCCCTTCTTCTTTTAATGGAATCTCAAATACGGGTTCGGGCCTGATTCCTGTTTCAAAAGAAGTAAGAGGTTCAGGATACGGGCATTCAGTCATACGGTCAAACAAGAGTGATGAGTGATGAGTGATGAGTGATGAGGAGAAGTTTGCCGATGATTCATTGTTTTCGCTGAATATAAATTTATACCTGCGGGAGCGTTCTATGCGGGAGATTTTCTGAAGCCCGCATGCATGGCAGACTGATACGGCATTCGTTGACCATGCAGTAGTAAAATTCATGCGCGGCCCGACCTCTAATATTGAAGCCCGGCTTTCCTTGTCTGTGTCTGTGTCTGTGCTCTGTGTTCTGTGCTCTGTATTCTGTATTAAAAAGCTCCTGCCGGAAAAATTCTCAGGTTCAAATGTCTCGGACAGCAGCCAGCTCAGTATGCTCATCTCCCCGCTGGAAACAGGTTCTTGAGCCTCGATATAGAAACAGAATTCTGTTTTTATATCTTCTATTTCCGGAGACAGCTTCAACTTTACAGTTGAGAGCAGTTCATTATTCTTTGCTTCAGATAAGGCAGGTGTTCTGTAAAAACGTATCAGGTCCATTTTGATCTCTCCAAAGGTAAAGTCCGGCAGACGCTATTGTATCATTTTTAAAAAAGCCCTGTCATTGCCGAAATGTCCCGGTTCAGGAACTGAGGGCTTTTTCCCGTAGAGAAAAAAGACGATATAAACTACAATATTGATCGTACACAATAAAAAGGCGATAAAAGACATAAAAAAACATGGTTATATCTGAAAATTCATTTATCGCAAAATTTTTCCGACAGGAGTCGGCCGGCGGTATCTTGCTGGTGAGCGCCGCTCTCCTGGCGATTCTGTTGGCAAACTCGCCATTCTATTCCTATTACACTCTGCTGATCGATACACCGGTAGCGATCAAAGTAGGTTCACTGGAATTAGCTAAACCATTGCTGTTATGGGTCAATGATGGACTCATGGCAATATTTTTCCTGCTGGTCGGTCTCGAGTTAAAAAGAGAGGTTCTGGAGGGAGAATTATCGAATAATCAGAAGGTCATCCAAAAGTCTTAATGAAGACTTTTGGATGACCTTCTGATTCGACTTTACCATATGCTGTATAACTTCCTAAAAATGCAGTAAAAACCCACACCAACGGCTTTGGTCTGCCTTGCCTGCCTCTGCCCCAAGAAATTCCAAGAATTTCCGGGACTCAGTCCCCGCAATTTTTCAAATTACAGGGGGCAAGTCAGGCAAGGCATCCCTGCGTCCTCCCTGTCCCGTACTGAATAGTATTCGGGGAACCGAGCAAAAAGCTTTTAAATTAATTTAAAATGGGCGCCACAAAATTTTTTATCGGTGTTTTTGTTTCCTTTAGACAGGCAAGCGCATCAAGTCCGCACTGTAATCCCGAAACATCGGGATGAAACCAGATGGCCCCTCCCCTGATTTGCTTCACAAATCAATGCGGGGAGGACAAGTGCGATTGCCGAGGCAGAGGAAGCATTCTATAAATATTAGCCTTTCGGTCAGCAAAATCCGGTGGTGTTGGTTTGTCTCTGGTTACTTCAATTATTCTTTTTTCCTCAAGCTCTAGCAGTGCCGAAGAAATGGTATTATCGCTAATGCCATAAAGTTCTGACATATCTTTCTGACGTTCGTTTTATTGAGCTCTCTGATGACAGTGTTTCAGCAGTGCGAGTAAAAATACTCGGAGACTCAGGATGTGCTTTTAACTGCCAGTGGATGTTTCATTTTCTATTCCGCTTGATTAAATAGTACCCGACAGAAAGGGCAAGGATGATCGCCGCTATCCCTATCAAAGTAAGACTTGGTAGCTCTTTTACGTCCAGGATCACGACTTTTCTGCCCACGGCTATCATAGCGACTATGAACACAACTTCAACATGAATGACATTTTTTTCGAGATATATTTTGATCATCTCCAGCAACTCGATCCCGATCAGCACCAGCAAGAACAGTCCGAATATCTCGAGAAGCTCTGCTATCTCAAGTAAAACAACAGGCGGCGTCATGATGTCCTTGATAATTATCCATCCGAGTTCGACTGTTGAAAGAAATACGACCAAGGTCATCATGACAATAAGTACCGTAATGATTATTCTTTCGAACTTCTTCAGATATTCAAGCATAGATCTCCTCCTCTTCGTTTCTTCACCGTAGTTTAATCGGCGTGATAAACCCATCCGGCTTGACTGTTAAAACTGAACAATTTACTTGCTGAAGAATCTTTTCTGCGGTGTTTCCGATGAAAAATCCCGCAATACCGGCCCGGCATACCGTACCCATAACTATTAGCTCTATCCGATTCCTCTTTGCTATTTGAGGAATTAATATTTCAGCATTGCCCTTAAGTAAATGTATCCTGCTATTTGGTATCTCTGGAGCGTGTT
Organism: bacterium BMS3Abin06; assembly: GCA_002897895.1. Taxonomy (GTDB): domain Bacteria; phylum Nitrospirota; class Thermodesulfovibrionia; order UBA6902; family UBA6902; genus BMS3ABIN06. The sequence goes on along the minus strand of BDSY01000080.1, from coordinate 1,840 downwards.
TATCCAGAAGTTTGGCAAGCCAGCTTTTGTGCATCTTCCGGGTTTCACGTGCCAACCTGTCCACTTCACTTTTACTCAGCCCCAATCTCATCTTACCGTATAGTGTCCATGAATGGACTACATGAAACCCGCTTGCTTCCAAACGAGCCAGGGAAGTTGCCAGTTCCATAATCTTGGTATTGAGAGCGTTCTTCTCTTCGTCAAAAGGGTCAGGATCTACAGCGGCCATTATCCTGGCGTATTTTTTACTGTGTGTCGGCTTGATCACCCATACAGGACAAGGGCACTTGCGCATCAGGTGCATGGCGGTGCTGCCGAACAAAATCTCCTTAAGTCCACCTTTGCCCCTTGCTGTTTTCATCACCAGGTCATGTCTGTTTCGCAACACTTCTCTAATAATCTCAAGAAACGGTGTTCCAATAAGGACTTTAGCAGTGACCTGAACTCCTTCATCCCTGATTGGCGCAATGATACGCTCAAGTTTTCTGCTCTGTTCCGCGATAGCAACCTCCTGGAGATCTGCAAGATGCATTGATGTGATCAATATTTGCATTTCCCGAGGCAATTCTTCAATAACTTCAACAACCTTCAACTTTGCCTTATTGTTCTTCGCAAGAATCACTGCCTGCTTAAGAGCTGCTTCTTTCCAGCCCTCTCCACCGGCAAGCAATAGGATATTCTTAAACCGTTTCATAATCTATCCCCCTTTTCGTTTGAATCTTTATGATTTTTTATTTTACAGGGTTGCGACCGGTCACCTTTGTATACCCCCCGATCTGGCGCTATTTGACGTAATGAGTATATCCACAGCTTTTTTAGCCCCATCGGTAAACGGCGACAATATCACGTCTGCCCCGGCGCTCGACAGCGCCTTCGCATCCTCTGCGCTGTGCACACGTACCGCTACCTTTCCAGTATAGTCATAAATCTTCAGAGCGGCAAGCAGCGCCAGGTTGACGGTGCGCTCGGGTGAAGTGCTGATCACCCAGCCGGCGTGTTTCAGAGGTAGCAGCGAGAGGAACTCCGGGTCTTCAGCATCGCCATACCGAACAAACAGATCATCTTTGCTCCAGGCGTTTACCACTTCAGGGTCAAAATCAATGCCAAGCACCTTCCACCCTTGACCGCACAGGCCGTGTGCTATGTCTCCACCGTACCGCCCAAGTCCGAAAAGGATAGCATCTGGCAACTGAACGTCCGTCCTGTCGTCCCCGGCTTGTTCCCGGTGAGGAACACGCCGTTCAAATAGTCCCAGCCAGCGTGCAAAGTGGTTATACAAGTAGTGGGAGTAGATTATCATGTAAGTGGACAGGCCGATTGTAACCAGACCCACCAGGGTTATCAGCCCCATTGTCTCTGTGCCGATGTGTCCCAGACTGACGCCCATCGCAGCAAGAATCAGGGAAAACTCGCTGATCTGCGCTACTGTGAGGCCCGCCAGAAAACCTGTGCGTTTGCGATAGCCCATGGTTCCCATGATGATCATGACGATCAGCGGGTTGCCGATTAACACGAACAGCGACAGTACGAGAGCCGGTACAATCTTGGCCCCCAACAGGCTCATGTCTATCTGTGCCCCCAGATCGATGAAGAAGAATAGCAGCAAAAAATCACGAAGGCTTACCAGTCGAGTACTGATAGCCTCCCGGTAAGGAGTGGAGGCCAGAGATATGCCGGCCAGAAAAGCTCCCACTTCCTTGCTGAAGCCCAGGTAGTCAGCGGCTGCTGCGAGCGCCACGCACCAGGAAATTGCAAACAGCACCAAAAGCTCATTGGAAGACGCCAGACGGTGCAGTAGATTGGGCATCACGTAGCGCATAATCAAGCCTATGAATGCGAG
>BDSY01000079.1 GCA_002897895.1 bacterium BMS3Abin06 | reverse complement strand
GATATACACATGGCTTTAAGGAAGTATTTGAAAGAGACAAAAAGAAAGAACAGAGATTAAATGAAATAGGAATAAGAGTTTTAAGATACAGCGATGATGACGTACTGAATAATATTGAAGGGGTGTTGGAAGATATTAAAAATTGTATACATAAGATTAAGAATAAACACACCCCTTAATCCCCTCTTTTTAGAGGGGAAATAAGGCAGAAGGATATTAAAAAGATATATTTTACCCACTTGAAATGAGAAAGAACCTAAATAAAGATATGAGGCCGGCAAAGGCTACTCTATTGTAATCGGCTAACATATTGAAATATTTGAATTATTAACTTTGCATTAACTCTAATAAGCAAATATTATAAATTAATTTAAATTTTTATATTGACTACATTTTAAACTCTTTATATCATATCAAGTCATTATAGTCCTTCTTGTCGTATTTATTGATTTTTTTTGATAACGGTGTGATACCGCTTTAGTCTGCACTATTAATCAGGCTTTTTGCCGTCAAATGATAGAGCTGGTTTTTTTCTTTAATAAATTTAAAAGGAGACGCATATGAGACTTGTATTATTAGGTGCTCCGGGAGCCGGAAAGGGAACGCAGGCAAAGAAACTTGTAGACAAATTCGGCATTCCCCAGATTTCGACCGGAGATATCCTCAGAAAGGCTGTAGCAGACGGTACTCCCCTTGGAAAAGAAGCAAAAATTATTATGGATAAAGGTGAGCTTGTCCCTGATTCGGTTGTTATCGGGCTTGTTAAGGAAAGGCTTGCCCAGGATGATTGCAAAAACGGCTACATACTTGACGGTTTCCCGAGAAATACCGCACAGGCCGAAGAACTTGATAAGGTCCTCTCTGAAATGAATGCGCCCCTTGATGTTGCTCTGAGTGTTGATGTCGACAAGAACGACCTTATGAAGAGGCTTACCGGCAGGAGGACCTGCAGGGGCTGCCAGCAGATGTACAACATCCATTTCAGTCCTCCTCAAAAAGAGGGTGTGTGTGATAAATGCGGGGGAGAGCTTTACCAGAGGGATGATGATAAAGAAGAGACCATCAAGAACAGGCTTGATGTTTATGAGAAAGCGACTGCTCCGCTTATCGACTACTACGGCAAGAAGGGGATACTTAAATCTGTAGAAGGCGTGGGGAGCATTGACGATATATTTAACAGGATATGTACAATTCTTGGATATTAATTAATCAGCGCGTTTAAATAAAAGTTTTTAAGGAGGTAGATATGGCATTAGTTAATCCGCATGGTAAAGACAAAAAGCTTAAACCCCTTCTTCTTGAAGGTGACGAGCTTAAAGCAGCAAAGGAAAAGGCAAAATCACTTACCCAGGTCAAGCTCACCTCAAGGGAGACAGGGGACCTTATAATGCTCGGTATCGGCGGGTTTACTCCGCTTGAAGGATTTATGGGATCCGCCGACTGGAAAGGTGTTGTTGATAATTACACCATGGCAGACGGGACCTTCTGGCCGATTCCCATTACACTCTCCACGACAAAGGGCCAGGCCGACAGTATCAAGGACGGCGAGGAAGTCGCCCTTGTTGACGAAGAAAGCGGCGAGACAATGGGGATAATGACCGTTCAGGAAAAATATACCATTGACAAGGAGCATGAGTGCAAGCAGGTGTTCCGTACAACCGATATGGAGCATCCCGGTGTTGCAAAGGTCATGGAGCAGGAGGAAGTAAATCTTGCAGGGCCTGTCAAGGTTCTGAGCCAGGGTATATTTCCGACGGAATACAAAGGCATTTACATGACACCCGCGGAGTCGAGGAAGATTTTTGAGGACAAGGGTTGGTCGACAGTAGCAGCCTTCCAGACCCGCAACCCGATGCACCGCTCCCATGAATTTCTCGCAAAAATTGCAATTGAGGTGTGTGATGGCGTTTTCATTCACATGCTTTTAGGAAAATTAAAACCGGGTGACATACCTGCTGATGTGAGGCAGTCTGCTATTGATACCCTCATTGAAAACTATTTTGTAAAAGACACGGTGGCTATCGGCGGATATCCCCTTGACATGAGATATGCAGGACCGAGAGAGGCGCTTTTGCACGCAGTGTTCAGACAGAATTTCGGCTGCAGCCACCTGATAGTCGGGCGTGACCATGCCGGTGTAGGTGATTACTATGGCCCGTTTGATGCCCACCATATATTTGATGAGATACCGGAAGGCGCTCTCGAGACACAGCCTCTGAAGATTGACTGGACCTTCTGGTGTGACAAATGTGACGGAATGGCATCAATGAAGACCTGCCCGCACGGCAAGGAAGACAGGCTTATCCTCAGCGGTACAAAACTGAGAAAGATGCTTTCGGAAGGCGAAGAGGTGTCCGATAAATTCAGTCGTCCGGAAGTCCTCAAGATTCTGAGCGAATACTATCAGGGTCTCACTGAAAAGGTTGAGATCAAAATGCATAAACACGCTGAAGGATAAAATGGATTACCCTTTCAGGGGTATTTATCATAGATTGCCGGCAACCGGTTTAGGGTTGCAATGTTTGTTAAACAATGGCTTAATTTAAGCTGCAAAAAACAAAAGAAGGAGGTATTAAAATGCCAAGTTTCGTAATCGCGGAAAAATGTGACGGTTGTAAGGCACAGGACAAAACTGCATGTCAGTATATCTGTCCTAATGATCTTATGGCGCTGAACAGGGATCTCATGAAGGCATACAATCAGGAGCCCGATCAGTGCTGGGAGTGCTACAACTGTGTCAAGATCTGCCCACAGCAGGCGATCGAGGTCAGGGGTTATGCGGACTTTGTCCCGCTTGATGCCAATGTCATTCCTATGAGGGGAACCGATGCCATAATGTGGACTGTCAAGTTCAGAAACGGCGTTCTCAAGAGGTTTAAATTCCCTATCAGGACAACGGCCGAAGATTCAATTGATCCGTACGCCGGCAAACCGGAAGCGGATTTTTCAAAGATTAAAGGGTCTGGTTTTTTTAACTACGAAGCCAAGACAGAATAATTAAAAAGGAGGGATGACGATGGAAAAAGCAACTTGTACTTTTTCATATTGTGAAAAGCCTGAAATCGTTGAGGTTGACACTGATCTGCTTCTTATCGGCGGCGGCATGGCATGCTGCGGCGCTGCTTATGAGGCGTCCAGATGGGCAAACCCCAAGGGCTTGAAAATCACAATGGTAGATAAAGCAGCAACAGACAGAAGCGGCGCGGTTGCAATGGGACTGTCCGCTATCAATACATACGTTGGTGAGAACAAATGTGAAGACTATGTCAGGTATGTAAGAGCTGATCTGATGGGAATTACAAGGGAAGACCTTGTTTATGACCTCGGCAGACACGTTGACGACAGTGTTCATCTGTTTGAAGAGTGGGGCCTTCCGATCTGGAAAAAAGGGGACGATGGATTTTCCCTTGACGGCCACCAGGCAAAGGATGCGGGCAAGACATCATTAAAAGAAGGCGGTGCCCCTGTCAGATCGGGTAAATGGCAGATCATGATCAACGGTGAGTCATACAAGGCCATAGTTGCAGAGGCTGCAAAAAAGGCCCTTGCCACAAATAAAGAGGCAACAGGCGTTGACCAGAACCATTATGAGAGGGTATTTATCGTAAGACTCATAAGGGACAAAAATGATCTGAGCAGGGTTGCGGCAGCAGCCGGCTTCAGCGTAAGAGAAAACAAGATGTATATTTTCAAGGCCAAGGCAATGGTATTGGCTGCAGGCGGCGCGGTTAACTGCTTCAGGCCGAGATCAACCAAGGAAGGCCAGGGTCGCGCATGGTATCCTGTATGGAACTCAGGCTCCGGTTATGCCCTCGGCATGCAGGCAGGCGCAGAGCTTACCCTGATGGAAAACAGGTTTGTCCCTGCAAGATTTAAAGACGGCTACGGGCCTGTCGGCGCATGGTTCCTCTTCTTTAAGGCAAAAGCAACAAACAGCCTTGGCGAAGACTACTGCGCAAATGAGGAATACCTCGCAGACGCCAGGAAGAAATACGGCAAGTATGTTGATGCAATGGGCACTGCTATCAGAAATCACCTGATGATGCAGGATATGAAGGCCGGTAAAGGGCCTATCATCATGAGGACGGATGAGGCTATGTCCAAGATCAACGAGACCTTTATTGAGAAGCTCGGCGAAAAAGAGGGCAAAAAGAAGGTCAAACACCTCGAAGCCGAGGCATGGGAAGACTTCCTTGACATGTGTATCGGCCAGGCCGGACTATGGGCTGCCAAGAATATTGAGCCTGATAAGGTTTATTCCGAGATCATGCCCACAGAGCCGTATATCCTCGGTTCACATGCAGGCTGTGCAGGATTCTGGTGCAGCGGCCCCGGCGATATACCGGGCACACCCGATGACTGGCACTGGGGTTACAACAGGATGTCCACAGTAACAGGCCTTTTTATGGCCGGTGACATATGCGGCGCTTCAGGCCACAAATTCTCCTCCGGCTCCCATGCCGAGGGCAGAATAGCCGGCAAGGCTGCTATAGCATATATTCTCGACCATGCGGACTATGTTCCTGCACCGAGGAAGAGTCCTGATGATATTGCAGCAGAACTCTTCCTGCCGTTTGAGGTATATGAAAAGAACAAGACCTATTCAACGGACCCCAAGGTCAATCCTTTCTACATTAAACCGGATATGCTTCAGGCAAGACTCCAGAAGATCGCAGATGAGTACTTTGGTGGCATCTCAACATGGTACATGACATCAAAGACCATGCTGGATGAGGGCTTAAAGCAGCTTACAATGCTGAAAGAGGACTCTGCAAAGATGGGTGCAGGCGATTTCCATGAACTGATGAGATGCTGGGAGAACTACCACAGGATACTCTCACTCGAGGCACATGCAAGACACATCCTCTTCAGGGAGGAGAGCAGGTACCCCGGTTACTACTACAGAGGCGACCACGACTACATTGATGACGACAACTGGAAGGCATTTACCATATCCAAGTACGACATGGATACCGGCGAGTTCGCAATGAGCAAGAGGGATTACGTAGAGATTTTTAAATAATCCTGCTGAACCCGAACATATATTCTCCGGGCGACGCATGCGCCGCCCGGAGAGTTATTTAAGTGATTAAAATTTCTAATTGATTTTCCCCGAAAACGGTTGTCAGGCGATGCGAATTTGTAGTAAAGTAGATGCCACTCAGTTTGATGACTTAAATAACTCTCTCGAAATGGAGGCATAGTATGTCAGAACAGGAAACCAACATATTAGTAATAGGCGGCGGCATAAGCGGTCTTACGACTGCTACGGAAGCGGCAGAGGCAGGCTATACTGTCACGATTCTGGAAAAAGAGCCTTTCCTCGGAGGCAGGGTGTCCAGGATGAATAAATATTTCCCGAAACTCTGCCCGCCGTCATGCGGTCTTGAGATCAATTACAGAAGGGTTAAACTGAACGACCGGATTTCTTTTTTGACCCTTACAGAGGTCGAAAAGATTTCAGGACAGGCCGGCAGCTACGAAGTGGATGTAAAGTTAAATCCCAGGTATGTAAACGAAAAATGCACGGGGTGTAATGCATGTGTAGAGGCATGTCCTGTTGAGGTTCCCAATGATTTCAATGCAGGATTAGATAAAAGGAAGGCGGCCTACGTTCGCAGTGAGCAGTCATTTCCTTTTCAATATGTAATAGATAAGGCTGCCTGTAAAAGTGACTGCGGCGCCAAATGCAGGGAGGCATGTAAATACGGCGCAGTCGACCTTGAGATGCAGGCTGAAACCGTAAAGATAAAGGCTGGTGCGATTGCACTTGCCACCGGCTGGAAACCCTATGATGCCAAAAAGATAGACAACCTTGGATTCGGTACGAGCCCTGATATCATTACTAATGTAATGATGGAAAGAATATCATCCGGAAATGGTCCGACACAGGGAAAAATAACCAGGCCCTCCGACGGCAAAGAGGTGAAGAAGGTCGCCTTTGTCCAGTGCGCGGGTTCCCGTGATGAAAACCACCTCGCATATTGCTCTGCCGTATGCTGCCTGGCTACATTGAAGCAGATAACATATGTGAGAGAGCAATATCCCGATGCAGAGGCATACATGTTCTATATAGATATACGGACACCGGGAACAGCTTATGAGAGGTTTTTTAATAATGTTAAGGATGATGAAAATGTAAAGCTGATAAAGGGCAAGGTTGCAAAGGTATCGGCAGACCCTGCTACAGGGGATATAATTGTTGAGGCTGAAGATATCCTTGCCGGAGGCAAGATTAAGGTACAGGTTGATATGTGTGTTCTTGCTACAGGCATGCAGCCGACAGTCTCTGAAATGAAGCTTCCTTCAGATATAAAAATAAATGAAAACGGTTTCGCGGTCATAGGCAAAGACCGGAAAGGCATTTATGCCGTGGGCTGCGCCAAAGACCCTGTAGACGTTGCAAAATCGGTACAGTCAGCTACAGGGGCTGCACTTAAAGCTATTCAGACCGTGGGGAGGTTATCCTAATGGAAAAGAAATACGGAGTTTACATTTGCAAAGGTTGTGAGATTGCGGATACAGTTGAAATAGAAAAACTGGAAGAAGTCGCTGCAAAGGAAAAGCAGATACCTGTATGTAAGACGCACGATGCCTTATGCAGTCCTGAAGGACTCGATCTCATCAAAAACGATATAAGCGGAGAGGGAGTCAATACCGTTGTTGTTGCAGCATGCTCTCCACGCGTAAAGTATAAGGAATTCAGTTTCAACGGCAGTATAGTAGAGAGAATAAATCTCAGGGAATTTGTTGCATGGACCCAGGAGCCGAAGACGGAAGATACCCAGGCCCTTGCTGAAGATTATATGAGAATGGGTATTACCAAGGCGCAGCATACGGAGCTCCCGGAACCTTTCATGCTGGAAGAAATTGACAAGGCCGTACTTGTTGTCGGTGGGGGTATTACAGGTATGACCTCCGCGCTCGGCGCTGCTGAAGCGGGTTACAATGTTATTCTCGTTGAGAAACAGGCAGAGCTTGGAGGCTGGGCTGCAAAGATGCATAAGCAGCTGCCTCAGAGCTATCCCTTTGAGTCGATTGAAGAGCCGACGATAAAGGCTACCATAGACAAGGTTACCTCACATTCAAATATTAAAGTATATACATCATCGGAGATTGAAAAAATTGCGGGCTTTCCGGGACAGTATGATGTCTCCATAAAAACCAATGGGGGCCCGGAGCAGGCAAAGGCAGGCGCTGTTATCATGGCTGCCGGATGGAGACCCTATGATGCGAATAAACTCGAACATCTCGGATACGGCACAAATCCGAACGTCATAACAAATGTACAGATGGAAGAGATAGCCTCAAGCGGCAAGATCATCAGGCCGTCCGACGGCAGGGAGGCAAAGAAAGTAGCGTTTATCCAGTGCGCGGGTTCAAGGGATCCCGGACACCTGCCTTACTGTTCATCATACTGCTGCCTCACATCATTAAAACAGGCTAAATATGTAAGGGAGAAAAACCCTGATGCAATGGCATACATCTTATATAAGGACATGAGGACCCCGGGACAGTATGAACTGTTTTACAAGAGCATGCAGAATGACCCCGGAGTGATGCTTACAAAAGGTGAGGTCACGGGAGTCAGCGAAGCATCGGACGGCAACCTCTATGTTGACCTTAAAGACACATTCTTAGGTGAGAACATCAGGATAGAGGCGGATATGGTTGTTCTTGCAACGGGAATGGTGCCGAATACAAAGATAGATGCAGAGGTGCTTGCAGAATGGAAGACCAAGTTTGATGAGGAACTTAAAGCCTCAGGCGGCAAGCCGGATCCTAATGCGCCGTTAGAACCTCACAAAGTGCCTAACATTCTTAACCTTGAATATAAACAGGGCCCTGAGCTTCCGGTTCTTGACGAGGCTTATGGTTTTAACGAGTCCAACTATATATGTTTTCAGTATGAAACCCGCAGGACGGGCATTTATACTGCAGGAAGTGTCAGGCAGCCGATGCATATGCTCGGAAGCATCGAAGATGCATTGGGCGCAAGCTTAAAGGCGATACAGTGTATAGAGGCAACTGCAAAGGGATTTTCAGTACACCCGAGGGCATGGGACCAGACCTATCCGGAGGTAAACCTCCAGAAATGCACATCCTGTAAGAGATGTACTGAGGAGTGTCCATTCGGTGCTATCGAAGAAGATGAAAAGGGTACCCCGTTCCACAAGATGAGCCGCTGCCGCAGATGCGGCACATGTCTCGGCTCATGCCCTGAAAGAGTTATCAATTTCAAGGACTTCAGTATCGGTATGATGTCTTCGATGTTCAAGGCAATGGATGTGCCGGACGAAGGGCTGAGGCTTATCGGCCTTGTATGTGAAAACGACGCCTACCCTGCATTAGATGCAGCAGCGATCAATAGGGAAAAGTGGTCCAATGCAATCAGGTTTATCCCTGTCAGATGCCTTGGAAACCTGAACCTTGCCTGGATTGCCGACGCATTATCCTCCGGCATTGACGGCATGGTATTGATCGGGTGCAAGTTCGGAGAAAATTACCAGTGCCATTTTGTTAAAGGCAGTGAGCTTGCAAATGAAAGGCTCGGCAAGCTCCAGGAGACCCTTGGCAGGCTTCAGCTTGAGCCTGAGAGGGTTGAGCTTATACAGCTTTCAATACAGGATTACGACAAGTTGCCGGAGATACTGGCAGAGTACGTTGAAAAACTCGAAGAGATGGAGCCGAATCCGTTTAAAGAATTCTAAAATAGCGATTAGCTATCAGCTATCAGCCCTCAGCCAAAACTGATCGCTGATAGCTGAACGCTGAATGCTTTGAAATTGGAGGTTAATAAATGGCTGATGCAACAGTAGTAAAACCTGATCTGGATTTTGTAAAAGGTGTTATTGCAGCCGGGGGAGAGTCCCTTAAGAAATGTTACCAGTGCGCAACATGTACGGTTGTCTGTAATGTCACGCCTGATAAAAACCCCTTTCCGAGGAAGGAAATGGTATGGGCCCAATGGGGGCTGAAAGAAAAATTTAAAGGCAATCCCGATGTATGGCTCTGCCACCAGTGCAATGATTGCTCGTCATACTGCCCCAGAGGAGCAAAACCGGGCGAGGTTCTGGGAGCTATCAGGAAGCAGACCATTAAGCAGTATTCTGCCCCGGGCGTCCTGGTTGACCTGGTAAACAACAAGAAATTCTGGCCTCTGATTGTTGCTGTTCCGGCTGTTCTTCTCGCGGTACTTCTTTCAGCCGCAGGCACATTCGGAATCCCTGAGGGCGAGGTTATATTTTCAAAGTTCGCTTCAACTCACTTTATTCAATTTGTCTTTACACCTGCGCTGATCTTCGGAGTTGCAGTCGGCATTCTGGGCATGAAGAAATTCTGGGCTGATATGAAACAGGCCAATGGCGTATATTCGGGTGATCTGAAGGGCAGTGTTACAGAGACACTGAAAGAAGTCGCGGGACATCAGAAATTCAAGTCCTGCGGAGTGAGCGCCGACAGGTTTACCTCACATTTTCTGGTGTTCTACAGTTTTATCGCCCTTGGCATTGCTACGGCTCTGGGAGTTCTTTATATTGACATCCTCGGTATGGAATCTCCTTTCCGTCTGGGGTATGGAACCCCGGTTAAGCTATTTGGAAACATTGGCGCCATTGCACTGATTGCAGGCATTTTACTTATGATGAACAGCCGATTCAAAAATGCGGAAAAATTAGGAGTGGGAAGCTATTTCGACTGGCTTTTAATCGGGATTATAGGCACTGTAGCGCTCTCCGGATTTCTTGCTCAGTTGATGAGAATAGCCGGTGTTGCACCTTTAGCTTATCCCATTTATTTCATACATCTGGTATTTGTATTCTCTCTTTTCATTTATCTGCCTTTCTCAAAGCTCGCCCACATATTTTACAGGGGAGCGGCAATGTGCTTCCTGAAATATTCAGGAAGAGAGGCAGAGCAGGCTGTAGTACAGCCGGAGGCAAAAACTGAAATTCCGGCGGCTTCCGGGCCTGAGACAGGCGAATCAGCAGGAGAAGCAGGCCAGGCTGAAACAAAACAGGAATAACAGACACCTGAAATCCAATAATTCTAATTAAAAGGGGGTAAAGTGTAATGAGTGGTACTATTTTATTCGCACTCATCTGTGGAGCAGCGGGCGTTTTATACGCACTGGTTACCGCGGGATGGGTCACAAAACAGGATGCAGGCAACGAGCGCATGCAGGAGATATCAAATGCGGTCAAGGAGGGTGCTACGGCATTCCTTAAGCGCGAGTACAAGGCAGTTGCAATAGTGGCGGCGGTTTTGATTGTCCTTTTATTCTTCCTCGGCAAATGGATTGCCTTAGGATTTATAATCGGGGTAGCCGGATCAGCGCTTACAGGCTATATCGGGATGATGGTCTCGGTCCGCGCAAATGTCCGCACGGCACAGGCTGCTCACGGCGGCATTCAGCCTGCGCTTTCAGTTGCCTTTAAAGGCGGTTCCGTTACCGGTGTAATGGTTGTAGGTCTCGGCCTTTTAGGGCTTGCCGGGTATTATTACATTGCCAAGGCAGCTGCCGGGGAACAGGTGTTTCATGCACTTGTCGGACTCGGTTTCGGATGTTCTCTCATGAGTGTGTTTGCGCGTATTGCAGGCGGTATTTATACCAAGGCTGCTGATGTGGGCGCTGATATCGTGGGCAAGGTTGAGGCGGGAATTCCCGAGGATGACCCGAGAAATCCTGCTGTTATTGCAGATAACGTTGGTGACAATGTCGGTGACTGTGCAGGAATGGCAGCCGACCTTTATGAGACATACACGGTTACGCTTGTTGCGGCAATGCTTCTTGCAAAGACAATTTTCGGCGCCGGCAGCGGATGGATAGAGTTCCCGCTGATGCTGGGCGGTGTGTCGATCATCGCTTCAATCATAGGAACATACTTTGTCAAACTCGGGCCGAAACAGTATATTATGGGCGCCCTCTATAAAGGACTTGCTGTGGCAGGTATTTTAGCGGCAATCGCATTTTACATCGTATCCGCTTCATTTATAGGAGGCCTGACAGAGGCTGAGGCAGGCGGATTTACCGCGGGCAGTGTATTCGGCGCTGCATTGATCGGGCTTATCCTGACCGGCCTGATTGTCTGGATCACAGAGTATTTTACTTCCACAAGTTACAACCCGGTCAAGCACATTGCGGCAGCCAGCCAGACCGGAGCGGGTACAAACGTCATAGCAGGTCTTGCAGTAAGTATGAAATCAACCGCCATGCCGGTTATTGTCATAGTTGCGGCTATTCTCGGCGCATACTCGCTTGGCGGCGGTTTCAGCGGTAACCCCGGAGGCGGACTTTTTGCAATCGCTCTTTCAGCGGTCTCAATGCTTTCCATGACCGGGATAGTTGTTGCCATTGACTCTTACGGCCCGATAACCGACAATGCAGGCGGTATTGCAGAGATGGCTGAGCTTCCTGAGGAGATCCGCAACATAACCGACCGTCTTGATGCAGTCGGTAATACAACAAAGGCTGTTACAAAGGGTTATGCAATCGGTTCTGCTGCCCTTGCAGCCCTGGTACTGTTTGCCGAATACTCAAGGTCCTTCGGGGTTGACCCGAAGACTGCTGAATCATTGCTGAAATTCGATCTCTCTAACCCGATGGTACTGGCCGGCCTGTTTATCGGCGGACTGCTTCCCTATTACTACGGCGCGCTCCTGATGGAAGCTGTCGGCAAGGCAGCAGGCGGAGTTGTTGAAGAAGTCAGACGCCAGTTCCGTGAGATACCGGGAATTATGGAAGGCACGTCAAAACCTGAATACGGAAAATGTGTTGATATTGTTACAAAATCAGCGATCAAACAGATGATGGTTCCTGCATTGATTCCTGTGGTTGCACCGATACTTGTCGGGGTGATATTAGGCAGAGAGGCGCTCGGCGGAGTGCTTATCGGAGCTATTGTCACAGGCCTGTTCCAGGCAATAGCCATGACAAGCGGAGGCGGCGCCTGGGATAATGCAAAGAAATACATTGAAGACGGAATCTACGGCGGTAAAGGTTCTGATGCCCACAAGGCGGCAGTTACCGGTGACACAGTCGGTGATCCGTACAAAGATACGGCAGGCCCGGCGATTAACCCGATGATCAAGGTTATCAACATCGTAGCGCTGCTGATCGTTCCATTGATATAACAATGTATTTCTCTCTCCTTGATTGAGGGGGCGGGAGTTTTTAAGACGGATTATATGGGGCTGTCCCAAACGGGGCAGCTCTTTTTTTGATGTAAATACAGAGTACAGGGGGCAGTTGTCAGGGTGCAGAAAAAACAAACGCTATATGGCCTGGTATTGACAAGCCTGGGCGAGTAATTTAATCCTTAAATCCAAAAACAGCTCTTGTAAATATCCATGCTCAACTTGCTGCTCTTTTCCACACATCTGATCTTCAAATTTCATTCTGCCCCCTGCCCCCTGATAAAGTGGGGTGCAGTGGATTTGTTTTCATCATCTCATTACAGGCGAATCAAAAATCCGGATGGCAATTTGGACAAAATGCTGATTTTAATATATAATGAGGCTCTTGCAAAAGTCCCTGCAAAACGACCTGTGCCGTCATACCCGTGAAAACGGGTATCCAGAAGTCTTTGTTTTTTAAAGAAACTGGATTCCCGATTACTACCTCGGGAATGACAAAACAAGACTTTTGCAAGAGCCTCTAATTCTATAACTTATGAAACGAGACAAGCCACATGACACGCAAAAGGAATGGATATGGTTTCTCTTTTCATTTAAGGGACGCATAAGCAGGAAACCCTTCTGGTTTTTTAATCTCTGCATTCTAAGCGCAGCAATTGTGCTTGGCTTATTCACCGGTCATACCGATGTAACGGAAATCAGCAAGCCTCAACTGATGTTTATGCTCTGGATTTTCTGGCCCAACCTGGCTGTTCAGGCCAAGCGCTGGCACGATCGCAATAAATCAGCCTTATGGCTATTGATAAACTTCATACCGATTGCCGGCCCTCTGTGGGCGTTAATCGAAAACGGGCTTCTGCCCGGCACCCGCGGGCCAAACAGATTCGGTGATGATCCTTTAGATGAATCTGAAACAACTCCATCCTGATTTCGGCAAGTATATATTACTATGCCGGCAATAGTTCAGCTATACGGAAACGTAAGCGAGCGGTCTTTCCAATATCACTTTTTTAAATAAGTGCGTTTCTTTCTTCTCAGCTTGCGATCTTTCTTATCTTTATACATTAATGCATCAGCCCGGCTTATAAGCGTATCAATGGAAGAGGGCTGCTCCGGATTGTAGTGCGCAATTCCTATACTCAGCCATAGCTCATAGGCAAGGCCATCCTGTTCATTCCGGATTCTTAAGTTATCCTGCAGATGATCGGCGATCAAATATTCAATATCCGGTTCGGACAGCTCTGTTAAAAGCACTGCGAACTCGTCTCCTCCGATACGGGCGATTATATCCGATTCGCGAAAACTCTCCCTGAGTATGTTTGCAGTATCCACTAAAGCCTGATCTCCCGCTTTGTGGCCAAGCTCATCATTTATTGTCTTCATACCGTCAAGATCCAGGTATAGAAGAGCCATCCCCCTCCCCGTGCGATTTGCCAGTTTGCACTGCTTTTCAGAGATAGTAAAGAACCCCCGCCTGTTAAAAAGCCCTGTAAGGTCGTCTGTTATAGCAGCTTCCCTGAGCCGCTCCTCTATTTCCTTGCGCCTGGTGATATCCATCATCATCCCTGATATTATCTCTCCATCAAGAACAGCGCTTAAGAGTACAATTACGATGTCCCCTTTTTTATTGATAAGTTCAACTTCAAAATTGCTGACACTCCCTTTTTCTTTAAGTTTTTTTATTAAAATTTTCCTGTCGTTCCTGTTTTTGTATTTATCCGGAACACCTCCGGCCATCATTTTTTCAGGAGATTCATAACCAAGAATTCTGCAGAGCGCCTGGTTCACGTAAAGTATCCTGCCTTCCAGGTCGGTTTTGTAAATGCCTACGAGGGAATTATCCGCCAGCTTACGGAATTGCCTCTCCGATTCCTGCAGCGTTCCCTCTGCCCGCTTTTTATTGTCATTTGCTTTTTCAAGTTCAGCGATTCGTTGGCGCACTTCTGTCAGTTCTTCAATAAGTTGCTTTTTTGTCTTGTCTTTATCTTTCATGATATGATTCCCGTATTTTTAATATCTTATCGCATTGTACAGTCCTACATTCATCCTTTAAATAAAGGGACTTTACATCGCTTTGCCGCTTTTTTTAACCCGGAGTCCCGGGTTGCTATTGGCACACCATTCCTCATTGCCAGGTCTAAATATGACGCATCATATGAAGAAATATAACATTCTCGTGCTAATGCTAAAATTTCTTTCAGCATTCTATCAGGCGTTTCTTGTTGGACTATAAGAGGAAGTTCATTGATTAAATTTAGAAATCTAATACTGTCTGCTTCAGTCAGGCGTCCTCTACGTTCTGCTACCAATAAAACATTTGCTACCTCAAGTGGCCATATAGGAGGAGCTATAGCTTCATACTCTTCTAAGCTGTCTAAAATTTTATCTGCATATTTGCTTGATTCGTCTCGAAAACACCAACTCATGACTATTGAGTTATCTACTACAAATTTTTTCTCCATCTATCGCCTTCCCTCTTCGATCATTTGTTTTAAAGAGAGCCCTTGTAAAGAGTGGTTTTTACGAAACTCCCGCAAACTGGCTATAGTCTCTCGTGGTAACGACTTTTTCATTGATTCAGGGGGGTGTAGAATAGCCACTGGTATACCATGCCTGGTAATGGTAATTCGTTCTCCTTTGGCTACCCTATTTAATAATTGGGGCAAATGGGTTTTAGCTTCGTATGCGCCTACTGTTGCCATCTAAACACCTCCTTTAGACCAGTTTTAGACTAGTCTAACATTAGCATTGCAAATAGTCAACATGAAACCCAACCGAAAAGGGGCCGAATGCCGGGGGCAGGCCTGCCTGCCCTGTAAAGTAAATCCATTAAAATATTCCTATCAATACCTTTTGACTTCTTTATTTCATCCAGGCACTTCCCGGTCTCTTCCTTGATTGCATCAATTATTTCATTTTTTATCCGCAGCCCATGAAGTTCTCTTAATGATTCTTGCTCATCAATGCATAGTTGTAGATTATAATGCTGCATATCTTTTGTGATTCGGTCAGGATTTCGATGAATGCTTTTCTGTCTTTGTATATGTCTTCTCTTGCATTGCCCCGGCAGGTTATCTGATATACTGCGCCATGGTACTGGACCCGTAATGGTCTTGCCATTTTTTACCATGTCCTTTTTTTATTGCGTAGCCCGGGTTTAATACCCCGCCCCTTGGGGCGTTCATTGCTTTTAAAGATACCCCGTCCGCTTGCGGCGGGGTAGTTCATTGATAATCATTTGATTATTCTAATCCGTTATAAATAAATCACCAACTTTTGTCCCGATAAAATATCAGACCCCACGGATTGACCCCTTTTTTTTGCTCTATGCTTTTTTTACTTTTGTCACGATTAAAGACCTGGCCCCATCTGCCTCCTTAGCTCGTGAGGCACATTGAATCCGAACGGATAAGTGACCACACGGCGCATCGTTGAATCGCTCGACCCAGAGGGACATCTTGTGATGTCTCTGATATTATTGTCCGCCTACGGGCCGACGTGCTTTGGGAACCGCCCGGTGCGGACCCGCTTGCCAGGGTGGTGTGGAGAGCGGAGGGGAAAACCCTCCGCTTATCCGATTAGGCTTTTCAATCCGAGTAGTCTGTATTTACAAGCCTGAATTCTTCGGCTGATAGTTCTTTAACAATGCTAAAATGAGGGACATTATTATATGTTCCACGAACCGTTTTATATGTATAAACTCCCTTGACCTTTGCAATAGCATATATCAACGATCCCCTGAAGGTTTTAGAAAATTCAATATATGCCAACTCAGAAGGCCCACCAACTCTAAAAATACCAGTTTTCTCAGATGTCATTTGAAAATTTCTTCCAACGAGCGTAATACATTTGCCTTTATCAGCATATGGATTGTTTCCCAAAACAAAATTAACAAAGCTTAAGACCATTCCATTACATTTTGGAAGATAATCTTTCAGGAAACTCTCTCTTTTTTCTTGTCTTTCTTTTTTTCTTTTTATTCGTTCTTGCTCACGTTTTTGATTTTCTAATTCTATAGCTAATCTTAGTTTTTCTTCTTTCTGTTTTCTTTGTTCAGCTTTTAATTTTTCCTTTAGATGTTTTTCTTCTGCTTGTCTTGCCTTTTTTTCTCTCAGCTTTATAACATCTACTTGATGGCGTAAATTACTTAGGAAATTATCTTCATATTCACCGGTAGAAATACATGTGGCATTCAAGTTGTCATCTAAAGGATATATAAAAGCAGAATTTTTTCCTTCCCATCCTCCTGCGACACCTTTGAACTTAATTTTTACAAAAGTCTCATTGTCGTTTACACTATTAATTGCTATCTCAAATAGAATCTCCCTTGGATAAACCTCGTAGTACTTATAGGGATCCTTAACCTTACCGCAATCCAGAAAGTAGCCACCATAAGTGCGTGCTCTGCCTCTAATTGTTACTTGAATATTGCTTGCACGCTTATTTTTTTCTACTCTCAGTAGATCATCTCGATATCTAAGGGCGTCAATTACTGAGCTATCCGATAGGTCCCATGTTATGTCATAGGGTTTGTCTACGGTTTCATGGTTATTAACTTTGTAGGAACTTGTGGTAGGAATGTATATCTTCCCAAATACTTGAGTGGGCAAAAGAACTATTAAAATAGCATGTACAAATAGAATAAATATCATATCTTTTATATTTATGAAGATTAATCCTTGTTATACATAATATCTTTGACAACTTTCTCAAGAGAAAATTTTTCTAACAATGGCATGTTCTTTTGAGATATATTCAAGCCCCACTCCGGGGCACTTTTTTTATCCTTATATTCCCGATCTGCTAATAATTCATTCGGTTTAACCCAGGACAATGATGGAATTAAATAAAAGTGTGGTGGTTCGCTCTCAATAAATATAACTATAGCAGCTAATAAATTATTTCGTGGCTGAAAATTTTTCTTTGGAATATAAATATAATTCAGTCCACGAATTGATTTAACCTGAATATCAAAATATTGGTTATCATTATTTCGTACTACAAAATCAATACCTTTGTCATCGACTTCTGCCGTGTAGATATCAAGCCCATAGAAAGTCAATTCCATTTTTATCAGATATTCTGCATACCTTCCAAGCTGCAAATGTTTTAATCGTTGCCAATCATATTTTTTCATTTTTCTCCTTTAGCCTAACGTATAGAGTTTTATCCGCAGTGCCGGAGGCATTGAGGATAAAACATGTTGAACGAAGCCGCAGTGTTCACCGGGATAATATAACTCTTCCTATGGGGATTGTAAATATTTTTTTCTTAAGTTGTTTCTGATGTGAAGGCCAATAAGAGGCTGAATCCGCATTTTGTTTGAGAATGGGCGACTGGCAGGTTGTCCCGGTAGATAAGGCAGTGGTCTTTTGAAGGCAAAAAGACCGTTTACGGAAAGACCGAAATCCCCTCTTGAGAGGGGTGCAGGGGTGTGTTTACAATGAATATCCTGCTGAAGTAAAAGGGTTCGCCATCCGGGAAACAACAGTACAGAACATGAAAGAGATTAGACCGGATAAAGACACACACCCCTTAATCCCCTCTCAAGAGGGGAAAACTGATAACTGCCCCCTGTGAAAATCACTTCCGCCGCATATAGGCCCGTACAAACTTCGCCTCATCATAACTTACCGTCCCCTTGAAATGATCAATAACGGGGTTGAGCTCCCATGACTGGAGGGTCAAAAAAAGATTCCCGATCTTATCGCGTTTCTCCGCATCAACCAGCCGGCCTATCTCTATATCGCGGCCATCCATTATCAACTGTTCAATATGTCCTGTGATAGTCGATTCTGCGAGATTGCGCGCCTTTGAAATCTGCCCTGTTGAAAGACCTTTTACAAACAGTTCATATGTCTTTTCAAAGGTCTCCCCCCTTGCCTTCTTCACAACCGGTCTTGCCGATGCGACAAAAGAAGGCGCCTCCGGAACTGTGATTCCCGGGTTTTCATCGAGATATGCCCTTATCATTTCCGTGAAATCAGCGCCGTACCGCTCAAGCTTGGCATCGCCGACTCCACTGATCTTTACCATATCAGTAAGGGCAGCAGGATAGTATCTGCACATTTCGTGAAGCGTCCTGTCAGAAAATATCACATACGGCGGGACCTTCTGCTCATCCGCCAGCTTTTTCCGCAGTGTGCGCAGACTCTTGAACAAGACTTCATCGAATGGCTCAAATTCGCTTCCGGCCCTGGCATGCCGTTTCTTTTTTGTCTCTTCACGTTTCAATGCACTGATCTTCTCATTGCCGAATAGTATTCCCCGTCCCTTTTCCGTGATTTTCAATACCGGATACCTGTCGCCGTCCTGATTTATAACATCCTGGGCAAGGAGTTCATCAACTATAAAACGCCAGTGGTTTTTGTCCTTGTGCCTGCCTGCTCCGTAAGTTTTTATTTTATCATGCTGAAATCCGCGGATGCGCTTTGTATCAGCTCCTGTGACAATGTCAATTATATGCCCGGCCCCGAACCGCTGGTCTGTCCTCGATATGGCTGACATAACTATCTGTGCATCTATGGTAATGTCCACCATTTTCACTGTCCCTGTGCAAATATCACATGTCTTGCAGTTTTCATCTTTGTAGCGCTCGCCGAAATATTCAAGGAGCTGCCTCCGCCTGCATACATTATGTGAGGCATATTTCACCGTCTGCCTCAGTTTTTCCAGGGCTATTGACCGCTCCCTCTCATCAGCTATCCGGTCGATAAAATACCTGATCTTCGGTATGTCTCCCCTGCCGAAAAAGAGTATGCAGTCCGCCGGCTCGCCGTCCCGTCCCGCGCGTCCCGTCTCCTGGTAATAGCCTTCGATGTTTTTGGGCAGATCCGCGTGAATGACGAAGCGGACATTCGACTTGTCAATGCCCATGCCGAATGCGATGGTTGCCACGATAATATTTACTTCATCCCTGTTGAACGCTTCCTGGTTTGCCTTCCGCTCCTCCTGTGTCAGTCCGGCATGATACGGCAGGGCCTTGATGCCGTGAGCCGACAGGGTGTCAGCCAGGTCAGAAACGGAATCCCGGGTGGTGCGGTAAATTATTCCGGGTTCACCGGGATGTGCACAGAGATATTCAAGGAGCTGTGTCTCAAGACCCCTTTTACTTTCAACCCGGTAAAAAAGATTACCGCGGTTAAATGATGCGCGTACTATAAACGGGGCCCTGAGACCGAGCTTGCTGATGATATCATTCTGAACCCTTGTAGTGGCAGTGGCTGTAAACGCTGCAACCGGAATATCGGGGAAAGTTTTTGTAATATTTGAGAGGCTCAGGTAATCAGGCCGGAAGTCATGGCCCCACTCGGAAATACAGTGGGCCTCATCTATGGCAAAGAGAGCGACAGGGATTTCCTTCAGTGTTTCAAGAAAACCATGCATTGCAAATCGCTCAGGCGCAATGTAGAGCAGCTCTAATTCATGATTTTTCATCCCCCGGTATACACCGGACATTTCGTGAGGTTTCAGTGAGCTGTTTATAAAAGCCGCTGTTAATCCGTTTTCCAGTGCAGCGTCAACCTGGTCTTTCATCAGGGAGATTAGGGGGCTTATGACAACCGTTACCCCTTTCACCATCCTGGCAGGCAATTGATAACAGAGCGATTTGCCCCCGCCTGTGGGCATAACCGCAAACACGTCTTTTTTCTCAAGTACGTTCTTTATAATGGCTTCCTGATTCGGACGAAAGTCCTGAAATCCGAAGACCTTTTTTAATGTATCGATCATCTGCATATTAAATGGACTTTCCATTAAACTTCATGCTATTTTCAGCTTCTTTTTTTCTCACAACTGCAAATATTCTTTCAGAAGTTTCGGATACAGGCGAGGGTTAAACAGAATGTTTGTCATGAGATAACATTCGTGAGTGCAAAAGCACCCGGCATCCCGAATCGAGTCTATTATATTTTGATTCTCACTCTTTTTCAATATCTTTTTTATATCATATTCATTATCCCTTACATTACCGAGATTCATTGTAAACGACTCGCAGGGATAAACTTCACCGGTCTCAGTGAGCACAACGTTCAGCCTGCCCGCATAACATGGGATCAACTGCCTTTTCTGCATAATTGTCTCATAGATCATGCGGCGCTGTAATATGTCCTGTGCCGCCTTTAGTTTTGCCCCCTTAAAACGATAGGTGCCGGATATCTTCTTTTTCAGGTTTGCCGCCAGCTTATCGATAGTCTCCAGATATTTCCCGGCATCAATATCTTTAAGCGTCTTATCTGAAACCGCCCCCCGAATAAGCGATACGGTGTGGGTCCTGATCTTATCCAGTCCGCTGACAAACTCAATAATTTCATCCATATTGTCCTGGTTTGCAGAACAGAAAACCGTGTTGATGCCGAGTTCAAAATTCGGATATTTATAAAGCAGCTCCCCGAGGACATTGTAGGTACTCATGGTTTTCCGGAAACCGCCCTTAATTCCCCTTATAGAGTCATGCATCTCCTCTAATCCGTCGAGGGACAGCTTTACGGCTATTGTGCTGTTTCTGCACTGTTTCAGGATTGCCTCGATTTTTTCTCTTATTACATCAGTGAGCAGGCCGTTTGTGGGAAAGAGAATTATGGCGGGTTTGTTCCTTTTATAAAACACCTCTGTTACTTCAACTATGTCGTCCCTGAGGAATATCTCACCTCCTGAGAAGGCCAGCCAAAGCAGGTTTCCTGTTGACCCGGCTATCTTTTTGATCTCATCAATGGTCAGCTCGGGCCGGTTTTCTTTTGAAAGATTTTTATCGGATATATAGAAACAGAAAGCACACCGGGCATTACATCTTCTGGTCAGGAAAAAAGTCAGTTGAATGGGTTTCCGTTTCCGGATAACAGAACCTGCATGGCGAAAAGGGGTATAAGGCATAGCAGTTATTGGTAATTGTTCACAGTTATCAGTTTACGGTTCACAGTTCTTGAATGCGTTATGTAACGCGTGAAAATTGACTTCTCGCAGAGTCGAGTCTTCAACAATTTCTGAATGAGTTCTTTTGCATTTCCGCCGGACAATATCTTGACCTCTTTTTATATTCTTCTAATAACAAACTCCGCGATGCGTGCCAGTAAAGACAAACACATGCAAGAAAACAGTTTACAAACGAAAACTAAACAAAACCCAACCAGTCACCGCTGGCACGCATTCGCAGCAGCATGGTTATGTTTTCTTCACTTCAAACAACTGATAAATCAATCTTCTCAGCTTCATATCACATACATTATACTCATCAACAAATTGAATTATTTTATCAACTTGTTGTTTAGAGCGATGGGGCAATGTTAAAACATCTTTCATTTCTTGAGGAGTCAGATATCTATTTAAATATAAATATGGATTTAATTTTTTAGGGAATAAACCTTGCTGAATCAATACACTCCAATGACTGTACGAATCGAACTGATCAAGTATTTTTTTATATTTGAGATAATCAGATATGTCTTTACTATATTTTTGAATTATTGCATCATGAAGCCAACAGTGAAATTCTTTTACTTTGATTGCATATTTCTCAAAAACTGCTTCTACAATAATACCATCTGAACTATGTCGAATAAATTTCTTAGCAAGGGACTTCCACTTTTTATACTTCAATAAATCTTCTTTGCTTAATAAGAATTGAACAAGCCTACCTTCTTTTGAATGGGATATTTGCCAATTTGCCTCTGTCACTCTAACATGAGTTATATAAGTTCTCAAAGAATGTATAAATCTATGTTCTTCATTATTAATAAAAAACTTACTAATCTGATTATCATAATCTGGTATCGTATGCTTTTTGGAAAACTTTCTTGAATGGTCTACTAGTGCCATTGCAGACATTGCTGATGAAAAAACACCTCTCTGTATTGATAGTTCAAGCCTTTCAACAAAAGGTCTCTGGGGGCGATTCCAAAAATCAGGGCTTGCTGATTCAGCTTTAAACTTACTGATCGAGCTTAACAAATCTGATATAGAATCATTAAATATATTCAAAGATAATTTAATAGCCTCTAAATCATTAAATATTTCATAGCCTGGGTGACATTTAATTGCTTCACGTGTTTTTGTGAAGTTACGAAAATAATTCTTTCTTAGTATCTCTTTATCCCAAGGTAAGTTGCCTAATTTCATGGATTAATTTAAAAATATAACGATATCTATACTATGCAGACCATGAAGAACAATAACATGCAAATTAAACGATTGGAAACAAGCAAACCTTGCAAATCCAAAAAGACACTGCTGGTCTGCATTAGGTGCACATACTGTTATGTCATTTTCTTATTCAATGTCCTCATATAGTTTAACTACATTATCCCATGAAGGATTTTCACCACAGTCTATATCAGGGGAAACACCATTATCTGAAAATTTGTCATAAATCTTTTGCTCCTTAGGTATAGCCAAACCACAATTAATGCATTGCCTACCTTTTTTAATACTGCCCATAAGTGGGCCATCACAAAAAGGACACTTATCCTTTGAATAGTAATTCTTTTTCATATTGACTTCAGATACTATTTCCTTTGCTATCTTGCCGATACCACTTTTATAATTACGCGCGATCGATTCAAGAAAATTGTATGGCTGCTCAATAGTAGATGCAATATCTTTCTTTTTTAGTTCCATTAAATCTCTTGCCGTATCCCCGGCTCCACTTTTATAATTGATCGAAATCCATTCAATGAAAGTCCAGACGAGTTCTTGAAGATATAAAGTTTCTCCGTTAGATTTTTTAAAACGATCTATTAATGGCTTTATTTCACGATCATAATAATCTTTTAACATTTATCTTGTCCCCTATTTCTAATGACGAAATATCTCAAATTAATTGACATAACACAATGTCAGGTTATGCCTTCATCTTTCTTTTCGAGTAACTTCTACCTGCTAAAAGTGTTCCACCAGTAATAAAGAGGATAGAGCTTATTGGTTCGGGGATGACAGCAACATCACGGACTGCCCACGATGCTGCACAAGTATAATAACATCCTTTAGGAAAAGGAGTTTGATAACCATCATAAAAACTAAAATTCATTGCATAAGCTTCATATTCTGTATAAGTAGTCCCCGACCAATAATCTGCACGTACAATATTTTTAAATGGTCCAGCATTTGTGAACCACTGCTCATAGGGATAACTATTGCCTGATGTATCGGCCGCTCCTAAATTACCAAGTTCAACATAAAACATATATGCTAATTCACTATTTGGGCTTGTTACATTCATTGCTTTATCGCAAGAACCATCATATACACCATTACACCACGTATGATAACTGCCATTTAATGGAAGAATTTCTGGCAATCTCCAGTCATTATATCCAAGATGGTTAGCAGTATTAAGCGTACCAATCCACGCCAATGCTTCATACCATGTCATTTCTCCATCTGCATCATATCCTGATGTCTGAGAATAATTAGCATTCTGAAGCCACATAAGCATTGAATTATCATTACGTATTTGAGTAATAGTTCCATCTCCATTATCAATAAGAGCAGAATTAGCGTAGCTAGTTATTGCTATTAATAATGAGATGATTAATATAGAATATTCGTAAAGTTTCAATTGAACCCCCTATATTTGCTGTATATTGCAATAGCCAAGAAATTAATTTTTTTCATATACACAATAAGGAGCATCAGAGTTGCATTCCTTTGTGGAAAGAGATATTCTTGTTTCGTTATGAGTACATACATGATTTATTATAGGGGCAGGTCTCGATATAGTGCCGCTCAAGATTTTTCTTTCATTGCGGATTGTTTCATGGAACTTACAGCTTATCTTATGTGCCATTTCAACCTCCTTGTTTTTGTCTTGCATAACCGTTAACTGTCAACCGTGAACTGTTTCAATTATTTTAGCTGCTTTTTCACTAAAAAGTTCAGCATTCCCGTTATTGTGCCTAATCCGACCGGAACAGGATAAATCATTATGTAGTATGCAAAAGCCAGTCCTGCAAACAATGCGCCTCTGGCCTCAAAAAAGGCCTTTAAGAGTTTCCTGCCGATAAAAGCGCTGAAGAGAAATATCACCGGCACAGGATATAAAAGTGAATTTTTTTGTATAACCAGCCAGAAGGCAAAGAGAAAGAGGCTCAGGAAAAATAAACCTGCATTAGCTTTAAACTCTATTGAGGCAGTGCCGGAGTCAGCTAATAAGTCCCCGTTTTGCAGGGAATACATGCACCAGTACGCAGTTTTCCTGAAGGCATTGCACACTGAACGCAGGAAAGAAAAGTCAAATATGTGTTGAACCTGAATTTCGGGATTCATGAGCAGTTTATATCCTCTCCTTCGCAGCCTGTGGCTGAATTCAACATCTTCAATAATCGGTAAAAATTCTTCGGGAAACCCCCCGCTTTTTCTGAATGTTTCTGCGTCAATGAGCATTGTATGGGCTGCGATATAATCAGGATTTTCCACTTTCCTGGTTTCAGAGTAATTGATAAATACTGACTGAAAGATGCTGAAAAATTTCCTGTCATATGGTATTTTTGTGTATGTTCCGCCGATAACAACGTCCGGGCCGGTTGCGGTTAACATCCTGTTTGCAATAGATAAGGTATTTTCCTGAAGAAGGCAGTCAGCATCCGTGAAGAAAATAATATCACCGCTGCTGTTCCGAGCGCCGAGGTTTCTTGCCCTTGAAGTCCCTGAACGGGTTTCAAGCCGGATCAATTTGCAGGGGAATCCCTTTATTATCTCAACGGAATTGTCTTCCGAACAATCATCAACAACAATAACCTCGAAATTTTTATAATCAGAAGAAAAAGCTGCAGCGAGACATTTCCCGATAGTTGCCGCCTTGTTGTAGCTTGGTATAATAATTGATATATATTTTTCCATTGAAATATTAACTTATCGATATTGCTGTATTCAGATTATATGCCGGGTGACTTATAGCAAATTTTACAAGTTATTATTATAATATATTTAAACAAGCCGGGTTTATTGACAAATCATTTTGTATAATTCTAAGATTATAATCAAAATCAATATTTTTCAATGAGGTACAAATGCTCGAAAAAATAGAAGAAATATCACCTGTAGCACGAAGGATTACAATCATTGTTCCGGCAGATGTTATCAAGACGGAGACCGATACTCTGTACAACAATATAAGGGCTACTACAAATATCCCGGGGTTCAGGCCGGGCAAGGTGCCGCAGGCTATTCTCACAAAACGCTTTGGTAAAAATGTTGAGGCCCAGGTACTGGAAAAGATAGTTCCCGAGTTTTACATGAAGGCCATCAAGGAAACAGAACTGGAGCCTGTCAGTTACCCTGATATAAATGAGAAACTTGAATTAAAACCCGGGGAGCCGCTCTCATTTACAGTAACAATAGAAATTAAACCCGAGTTAGGGGATTTGAATTATGAAGGCATTGTCCTGAAGGAAAAGACTCATTCAGTGGAAGATGATGAAGTGGAAAAGTCCATTAAGTTTCTCCAGGAAAGCAAGGCCCTGTATTCAGTTACAGAAGACGAACTGAAAGAAGGCGATATGGCAATCGTGGACAGCGAGGCATATATTAATGACGAGTTAAAGGAAGAATTAACATACAAGGAATTCCCTTTTGTACTGGGCTCTGATTCAATGCCCAAAGAGTTCAGCGATGCCCTGACCGGGAAGAAAAAAGGGGAATCCGTGGAGGTAACGCTGAAATTTGAGGATGATAATCCGAATAAGACTGTTGCCGGAAAAGAAATCCTGTGCAAGGTTTCAATAACAGAGACCAAAAAGAAAAACATTCCGCCGCTTGATGATGAGTTTGCAAAAGAGGCGGGCTGTGACAATATGGATGAACTGAGAAAAAATGTCCGCGAGAAACTAAGCGAGAAAAAAGAAGACCGGACAAACCTCGAATATAAAAAAAATATCCTGGATGAACTCATAAAGAGACATGAGTTTGATCTGCCTGCCTCCATGGTGCAGGGGGAGATAGAATCCCTTATTGACCAGGAAAAACAGAATGCAATAAAGAAGGGTGAAAAAGCCGGGCCGGATGATGAACTGGCAAAGGAATTCGAGGCAAAGGCAAAGGAGAATGTGAAAAGCGTAATCCTCCTTCAGGCCATCGGCAAAAAGGAGAAGATTGAAGTCAGTGATGAGGACATAAAAAAAGCAATCGGGGAAATTGCAGCCCGTAACAATCTCAAACCCGAAGAGGTGACAAAGCTGTATGCTGTCAGGGAAGGCTCACTGGATGCATTAAAGAGCAGGTTGTTTGCGGATAAGGTATTAGAGTTTATATTAGAGAAGTCGACTATTCAATAAGAGTTAAGAGTTAAGTAAAACTATTCATTTTTTACATTCCCGGCTTTTAACTTCTTTAAATAAGGAGAAAATATGAGTTTGATTCCCATGGTAATAGAGCAGACCGGAAGGTCTGAAAGGGCATATGATATATATTCCCGGCTTTTAAAAGACAGGATTGTCTTTATAGGCAGTCCCATAGATGATATACTGGCAAATACCGTCATAGCGCAGCTGCTGTTTCTCCAGACCGATGACTCTGAAAAAGATATCCATATTTATATAAATTCACCGGGCGGTGTTGTTTCGTCCGGCCTTGCCATTTACGATACCATGCAATACATCAAGCCTGAGATTGCTACTTACTGTCTGGGCCAGGCCGCAAGCATGGGGGCGCTGCTGCTTACGGCAGGCGCAAAAGGGAAGCGGTATGTCCTTCCGCACTCGCGCATTATGATACACCAGCCCATGGGCGGGTTCCAGGGGCCGGCAACGGATATTGAAATTCATGCAAAAGAAATTTTGAAGATGAAAGATACCCTTAACGGTATCTTCTCAAAACACACAGGCCGGTCCCTTGAAAAAATAGAGGTTGATACGGAAAGAGATTACTTCATGTCCGGACAGGAAGCCAAAGATTACGGCATAGTTGACGAAGTAATAGAATCAATAAAAAAATAAGGTGTTATTATGAAAGACAAGAAAACAAGAAGGCAGTATGATGATTTACTTAAATGTTCTTTTTGCGGAAAGGGGCAGAAAGAGGTCAGAAAGCTGATAGCAGGCCCCACGGTTTACATATGTAATGAGTGTGTGGGCCTGTGCAATGAGATAATGGCTGAGGAATTTGAGCCTTCCTTTGATATCGGCATTTCCCGGAAACTTCCGACCCCGAAAGAGATAAAGAAATTTCTGGATGAGTATGTCATCGAACAGGAGATGGCAAAAAAGATTCTTTCAGTTGCCGTCCACAACCATTACAAAAGGATAAACAGCCCGCAGCAGTCCGAGATTGAGCTGCAAAAAAGCAATATAATCCTCATCGGCCCCACAGGCACCGGCAAGACCATCCTTGCCCAGACACTCTCAAAGATACTTGACGTCCCGTTTGTCATTGTCGATGCAACCACGCTCACAGAGGCGGGATATGTCGGCGAGGATGTTGAAAATATAATACTGAAACTCCTTCAGGCGGCAGATTATGATGTTGAAAAGGCACAGAGGGGCATTATATATATTGATGAGATAGATAAGATAAGCCGCAAAACCGAGAACGTATCCATAACCAGGGACGTATCAGGCGAAGGAGTCCAGCAGGCGCTTTTGAAGATTATTGAAGGTACCGTGGCAAATATTCCGCCCCAGGGAGGGAGGAAGCACCCGCAGCAGGAATTTGTCCAGGTGAATACAATAAATATTCTGTTCATATGCGGCGGAGCCTTTGTAGGACTTGAAAAGATAATAGATGAGAGAACAGGGAAAAAAGTTGTAGGCTTTGGTTCCGAACCCGCAGGCACGCGCAATAAAAAGATCGGTGATACCTTAAAGATGGTGCAGCCCCAGGACCTCATCAGGTATGGTCTGATTCCTGAATTTGCGGGCCGGCTTCCGGTTGTTGCAACGCTTGGCGAGCTGGGAGAGTCCGCGCTTGTCCGGATACTCACAGAACCGAGAAACGCACTTATAAAGCAGTATCAGAGGCTGCTTTCTTTTGACAATGTAAAACTGAAATTTACCAGCAAGGCATATTCATCAATAGCTGAAGAGGCAATAAAACGCAAGAGCGGCGCACGAGGCTTAAGGGCTATTCTTGAAGAGGTCATGCTTGATGTAATGTATGAAGTCCCGTCCCGGACCAATGTAAAAGAGTGTGTTATAACTGAGGATGTGATAAACAGGAAGGAAAAACCAATTCTCACTTACGAAGAACAGGCCGAGTCAGCGTAAGGAAAGCCATGCTCCGGCATAAGAAAAGAAGCGGCAGCTTTCAAAGTAGCAATAAAAAATTTAAGCTTCCCCTGTAACTGTCAGAACATTATCCCTGAGTACTCGCAAATAATCCAGAAATTCCTCCGGTGTCTTGTGATCCATAAACTTTGCCGAAAGCTCTGTAATATACGACCCCCCGGCAATTACCTGTTCCTCATTAAGCCTCAGGAAGGTTTGAAGCTTTCTGTAATATTCATAGGTGCTGCAAAGTGTGTCCCTGTCCGCAGGGCTCAGTATTTGCTTTTTAGCCAGCCGGTTGATTGCCGCTAACGTGTTCTGCACCAGGATTTCAGGGAAGCTCTGCGCATGGTGAAGCTGCAGGAACTGGACATAAAACTCTATCTCTTTGATCCCCCCGCTACCGAGTTTTATATCCATGCCCTTTGCCTCATGTGAGAGCTCTTTTATTATCCTTGCTCTCATTGCCGTAATATCTTCTTTCCTGATGTCTCGCCCTCTTTGCAGTATCACATCTTTCGCCATATTCATAAATGACCGGGAGAGTTTTTCATTTCCACCGACCGGCCTTGCCTTGAGAAGGGCCTGTATCTCCCAGTTCCGGGCGTTTTTGAGGTAATAGCTTCTGTATCCCTCAATGTCTTTGACAAGTATCCCCTTTGATCCGTCAGGCCTTAATCTTGTGTCCACGCTATAGAGCAGCCCCATATCGGAGTATGATGTGAGGACCTTCATTATCTTTTCGGCAAGTGTCATGGCCTCCGGCGATCCGGATACAAAAACTATATCAATATCCGATCCAAAGGTCATTTCCCGGCCCCCGAGTTTTCCGAAGGCTATGACGGATAATTCATTACACCCGAACCTGTCGAGAATCACTTTGATAATTGCCTCTGCAAGGTGTGATAAGCCCCTGAAAAGGTCTTCTGTTTTAAGTATCCCGGGTAGAAACAGCATGCCGGAACGGACTTCTTCAAACCTCCTGTATCTTGCAAGCTCTGAATTGAAATCCTTACTTCCCTCTGCGGTCCGGCGTAATTCCCCCTCCATTACACTGAGGCTTTTGACTATGCTCCATTCTTCTATTAATTTATCGAGATAGTATTGGCTGCTGAGGAATATCCTTGTGAGATAGGGACTGAGAGAGAATATCTTTGTGATGCCCGTCATTAACTCTTTAAGTTCCATAATTGCCGTGAGATGGGCTGTTTTTATATCGTATGTTGTCAAAAGGTTTTCAAGCCCTGCAAGCGCCCTGTCCGGGCTTTCGGCCATCAGGGCGTTTTCAAGGAGTTGAGGCATAACCTCTCTTATAAGGGAACGTTCCTGCATGGTTCGAAAGGCGCTCATATGTTCTCTTATGCTTTTCATGTTCATCAGGCATTTCCCGGGATTCTTTACCTTCCTGAATGAAAGGTATCCAAAGAGCTCTTCATCATTCAGTTTTCCCTCAAGCAGGTTCAATGCCTCGGCATGAACGTCCTCCTGAGTGCCGAGCAGAGAATTGTACATATTCTTTGTCTGCATCCTCCTGAGACGCAGATCTGCAAGGAAATCACTTTTAGACGAAAAGCCCATCATTCTTGCAATAGCCTCCATCTCTTCATCAGATGACGGAAGCGCATGAGTCTGCAGGTCTTCTTTCATCTGGAGATAGTGCTCAAGGCGTCTGAGGAAAAGATAGTTTTCCCGGAGAGTAACAAGATCCTCTTCCGGCACCATCCTCATCCCCTGAAGAACCCGGATGGCATTGAGAGTGCTGTTGGTCCTTAAGGGCCTGTTGTCCCTGCCGT
The DNA here is from genome assembly GCA_002897895.1 of bacterium BMS3Abin06. Lineage (GTDB taxonomy): Bacteria > Nitrospirota > Thermodesulfovibrionia > UBA6902 > UBA6902 > BMS3ABIN06. The sequence continues at coordinate 6,610 of BDSY01000079.1, read as the reverse complement.
AGAGGAGCTGGAATGTCTGCACAAAAAACTCCGCCTCTCTGATACCCCCGTATCCGCGTTTTATATCATCACGCGCAAAAGTGGAATCTATTTTTTTCTTGAGTCCCCGAATTTCTTCAATCTCGCTGTAGTCAACAGTCTCTCTCCAGACAAAGGGCCTGATTGTCTCCATAAATGCCTTTCCAAGCCTTATGTCACCGGCTGCAGGTCTGGCCCTTGTAAGAGCCATCCTTTCCCAGGTGCGCCCCCATGATTCATAATAAGTCTGATAAGCCTTCAGCGGCAGCACAACATCGCCCCTCTGTCCCTGAGGCCTTAACCTGAGATCAATCCTGTAAACAATACCGTCCTCGGTCTGGGAAGAGAGCAATTTGGCGAGAAGCTCTACAACCTTGCAGTAGAACTCATGGTTGCTTATCCTGTTTGTCTTGATACCCGAAGGCCCGGGCATACCTGTTGTCTGCCCATCCTCTTTGTCATAAACAGCTATTAAATCAACATCAGAGCTGTAATTGAGCTCTTCAGCCCCGAGCTTACCGAGAGCTATTAGGGTGATAGCGCTGTCCGCCGGTTTTCCGAATCTCTGCCGGTTGAGTCTCAGCGACCACTTGAGTGATATGGAGATGATAGTCTCTGCAAGTAAAGTAAGCTCGTCCATTGAGGATTGTATATCGGTTTCGCCTGTAATATCCCTTAGAGTAATCCTCAGGAGATACTGTTTCTTAAAATGCCTTAAGGCCTTCATCATATAATTTATATCCATTTTGTGTCCGGACAATCCCCCTGCCCTTTCTTCAAGAAATCTCTTTGTAATATTATTCCTGATTTCCCTGATTGCAGCGAAAAGATCTTCAGGATTGGCAATGCAATAATTTGCAAGAAACTGGCTGACAGCAAAGAGCCCGGCCGCTTCTGAAAAATATGGGTAAAGAATCTTGTCAGGGTTCAGTTCAACAAATCTTACAAGATTCCTCTCAGCCCTGACGGGATCAGGGGTATTAGCGGAAGCCCCTGATATTTTTTCATATATTTTTTTATCAATAGCCATCGGATTGTAATAGTTCTGATTCCTGTTTAATCTTCAATACCCGGTCTCTTTGAGGCCTGAATAATTACTTGATTTTTGCTAATATAGCTTAATATCTGCATTTTTTAAATAGAATAATCAAAACAGGAGGAAAATACCATGAAGATGATAGCAGCAATTATCAAGCATTTCAAACTCGATGATGTAAGAAAGGCGCTGACAGACATCGGAGTGCAGGGTATGACGGTTATTGAGGTCAAGGGGTTCGGCAGGCAGAAGGGGCACATGGAGGTTTACAGGGGTGTAGAGTATGAGGTGAAATTTCTCCCAAAGATAAAGATAGAAGTTGTTGTATCTGATGAAAAGGCGGAAAAGGTGATTAATGCAATAGCAGAATCAGCAAAAACAGGTGAGGCAGGTGAGATCGGAGATGGAAAGATATTTATCTATGACTTGCAGGATATAATAAGAATCAGAACCGGCGAAAAGGGGGAAGAGGCGATTTAAAGTGTTATCATCTCAACTCAGGTGTTAAAAGTGTCGGATTTCTTTACTTAGACAAAAAAGTTTACACTTTAGGCTTTCGCTATCTGTGAACAGTAAATATTATTTTAAAATCAAAGGATTACAACCTTCAAGCAATTATGGCAGTTAAGTTCCGGCCGGCTCAATTAAAATATTTGTCGGAATTCTTTACATAATACGCTGTCAGTCAAAATCAGCTAAAAGAGCATAAGTGGCTGATTTCTCTTTGTTTTCAATATATTATAGGGTTAATTTAAAATCCGGCACGGAGATTGCTTTAAATATACTTGTGAGACAAAATAAAAAAATACAATATATAATTTTCAAATGGATATGGAGGTAGGAAAATGAAAAAAGCAGGTCTTGTTCTTCTTATAGCAGCGTTGGGGATGTTTTTGTTAGCTGGAAGTGCTTTTGCCTTAACACTTGATGTTGGCAGCCCACTATTAATGATTGATGGACTAGGAGACGGTGGCACGACAGTAACGCTTGGAAATTTAAATCTAACCGGAGGTTATGGACTCGGTTACTATCTTAATAACGGTTCTACGTTTATTGACCTCGGTACGGGTTTTATTTCCACGACATTGTCATTGTCATTAAATGGGGGAGATGTAGTTGACCTTGGTTTGTATGACGATACGGATAGTAACGGAGGTTACAATGCGGGAGATACTCTCTATACCCTTAGCGGAGACTATAGTGATGACAGTTATGGCCTTATAATGGGTTTCTCCGGAGCCATTGACGTAAGTAATGCAGAGCTGCCCTCGAAGGCCGAATTAATAAATATGGGCATTGATACTTATTGGCAAGACGTTAATATTAACTGGTCTGTTGCTCCCGGCTTTACCCTTACTGCCTCAGTTCAACTTCTTAGTGATGATGGTATAGCCCCTGTAGCCCCTGTTCCCGAACCAGGCACCTTAGTACTGCTGGGGTCGGGTTTGGTTGGGATTGCCTTTTATGCCAGACGCAGACAAGCATAAAAACCATTTTGAATAAACATTGCAAAAACAGCTATCTGAGTTTTCAGATAGCTGTTTTTTTACATCATTTCATAACGCCTGAATATATTTTCAAATTGAAAATTCCCTGGATTCCGGCTTTTAAGGACTGCCGGAATGACAAACAAAACAATCAACGAAAAAATCCTGCTTGAATTTGAATATACATTTTAAATCCTAAAGTTGTTAAAATAGCAAATGCCCCGTTCTAAAATCCTTTATCAATGCCAGAGCTGCGGTTATTCAAGCCCGAAGTGGCTCGGGAAGTGTCCTGACTGTGGGAAGTGGAACAGTTTCTCGGAAGAACAACGCATCACAAAACTGAAAAGCCAGAAGACAGCCGAGCCGGTTGTGCTTTCAGGGATATCAGCTTCAACAGGCAGCAGATATACTACGGAGATCAAAGAACTTGACAGGACGCTTGGGGGCGGTGTTGTCATGGGGTCAGTCGTATTGATCGGCGGAGACCCTGGAATCGGGAAATCAACTCTCATTCTCCAGTCCCTGAAAGGGCTGACAAAATTAGGCCGGATACTTTATGTCTCAGGTGAGGAATCACCTGAACAGATAAAGATAAGGGCTGACAGGCTCCGGATTAAATCCGATAAAATCATTCTCCTTCCCGAGACATCGCTTGAAGGCATAATCTCTGTTGCTCAAAAGATTAATCCACAGATAATAGTAATTGATTCGATACAGACGATTTTTTCTCTCGAGCTGCCCTCTGCGCCCGGCTCTGTCGGACAGATCAGGGAATGTGCGACAAAGCTGATGTTTTTTGCAAAAAAACACGGGGTGCCTCTTTTTTTAATAGGCCACGTTACAAAGGAAGGCGCTATAGCCGGGCCAAAGGTGCTTGAACACATTGTCGACACAGTGCTTTATTTTGAGGGAGACAAGGGTAATCCGTTCAGGATTCTCCGTGCAGTCAAAAACAGATTCGGCTCCACAAATGAAATCGGGGTATTCGAGATGCAGGAATCAGGGCTTAAAGAGGTGGACAATCCTTCAGAGCTTTTTCTCTCGGAAAGACCCCTTAATGTTCCCGGCTCTGTGGTAACCGTCAGTCTCGAAGGCACAAGACCCCTGCTGGTTGAGATACAGGCGCTTGTCACTGCATCCAGCTTTGGCGTTCCGAGAAGGACGGCGCTCGGGGTTGACTATAACAGGATCAATCTTCTCATTGCCGTGCTTGAGAAACGTCTCGGCATGCATCTCGGCTCCATGGATATCTTCGTGAATGTTGTCGGAGGATTGAGGATTGATGAACCGGCGATTGACATGGGGATCATAGCGGCCATAGCATCTTCTTTTAAAAACCATGCCATTGATACAGGGGTTTTCACGTTTGGTGAAGTGGGATTGTCCGGTGAATTAAGGGCCATCAGCCAGGCGGGTATCAGGATCAATGAGGCTGCAAAACTCGGATTTAAGAAAGGGATAGTGCCGGCCAATAACAGTAATAATATGGAAGAAAGCGCCATTGATATTACAGGAGCAAAAAATGTCGAAGAAGCCATTGAAATACTTATGTTTTAGTATTTTTATTATCTTTCTTGCATGCGCCCCTAAGCCGGTAATAGCGCCTCCGCCGCTTTATGAGGGATGGGAACCGACCATCGATGAGGTCATTGCAAAGGCCGGTGATGATATTGAAGTAATCAAGGCAATAGCGGATATTAAAATAGAAAAAAATAACAGACCATACTCTTCTGTCAGCGCGTCCGTACTTATCAAAAGACCCGGACAGGTACACATGAGGATGTATCAGCTCGGCATACTGGTGAGAGATTTTGTTATTAAGGATGAGACCCTCTATGTTTTAACAGGGCAAAACGATAACAAGCTCAAGAGGCTCGGCAGGCAGTTGTATAACGCTATTATCTGGTGGGATGGATACGGCAGCGGCGTAATGCATAGAAAGGGAGAGGAATATATCATCAGGACTGAAGATAAAGAGATTCATATCGACAGCGCTACGCTTTTGCCTGTAGAACAGGAGATTAAGACCTTAAATACAAATATACGTCTGATATATGAGAACCCGGTGGACAATGAAGGCTTCTGGTATCCGGCATTAATAAAAATATTTGTGGATGATTTCACTTTTACCGTGAAGCTTAAGAGGCTTTTGAAAAATCCTGCATTAGGCGAGTTTGATTTTCAAATCCCTGCACGCAGTTGAATACAGGCCGCCCGCGGCTTTAATGTCTCAGCATTAATTTTATTTTATGGGTTTGTTGCCCTTACTTTTTATCTCCGGAAATCAGCAGTTAATCATCGGCGCTTGACACGGCGCTTGATATGGTATTGACAAAAATAAAAAACTGTTATACTATTTGTTTAACAATTCTTCTTTTTTAACAATCCCGTATTGAACTGAAAGGTTAAAACCTCCAAACGTATATTTTTCAAAAATATGTATTCCCGCTAATCAAGGAAGTATAACTAAAAAAAAGCAATAATCCCGTGGCAAACAAAAGTAAAAATCAAGGAGAGAGTATGAATATCACTGTTCTTAAAGAAAAAACAATCGATGAGCTGACAAAAATGGCGAAAGGATTAAGCGTTGAAGGTGCAAGAGGACTCAGGAAACAGGATCTTATATTTGCAATACTGCAGGCACAGACCGAAAAGACAGGACTGATTTTCGGAGAAGGTGTGCTTGAGATTCTGCCTGACGGTTTCGGGTTTCTCCGCTCTCCGAATTACAGTTATCTGCCGGGCCCGGATGACATATATGTCTCCCCTTCCCAGATAAGAAGGTTTAATCTGCGAACCGGGGATCTCGTAACCGGACAGATAAGGCCGCCCAAGGAAAGTGAAAGGTATTTTGCCCTGCTCAAAGTCGAGGCCGTTAACCATGAACCTCCTGATGAGAGTATCGAAAGGCCGTTATTTGACAATCTTGTCCCTTATTATCCTACGGAACCGATAAATCTTGAATATCATAAATCAGACTACTCTACAAGAATCATGGCGCTCGTTACCCCGATCGGGATGGGGCAGAGGGGCATGGTCGTTGCAGCGCCGAGGACGGGAAAGACGATGCTGCTTCAGTCCATTGCCAAGGCGATAAAGAAAAACCATCCGGATACCCATCTTATCGTTCTTCTTATAGATGAAAGGCCTGAGGAGGTCACTGACTGGAAAAGACAGGTTGACGCCGAGATAATAAGCTCAACATTCGACGAGCCCCCGCAGAGGCACCTCCAGGTTGCGGAAATGGTTATTGAAAGATCAAAGAGGCTGGTTGAAACCAAAAAAAATGTTGTGATCCTTCTTGACTCCATAACAAGGCTTGCGAGGGCATACAATGCAGTGATACCTGCAAGCGGTAAAGTTCTTTCAGGCGGTCTTGACTCCAATGCCCTGCAGAAACCGAAAAGGTTTTTCGGAACCGCAAGGAATATCGAGGGCGGAGGCAGCCTGACGATTATTGCAACAGCCCTTGTTGATACGGGAAGCAGGATGGATGACGTAATATTTGAAGAATTCAAAGGCACCGGTAACATGGAGCTGCATCTTGACAGGAAACTCGTGGACAAGCGCATATTCCCGACCATTAATATCAATGCATCAGGAACGAGAAAAGAGGAACTCCTCGTTGAAAAGAGTATGCTTCAGAGAATGTGGATTCTGAGAAAAGTGCTTCATTCACTCAGTACGGTCGAAAGCATGGAGTTCCTGCTTGACAAGATCAGGGGCACAAAGAACAACAAAGAATTTCTCGATATGATGAATAAGTAGCTAAAGGCCTCCCACAGCCTCCGCGAATCTTCACATTTCAAAGTTAAATCTTGACAGTGCTAAGTTTTCTAAGCAGCATGCACCTTCCAATCCGGCATAAGGTCGGGATCAGCGTTATCAGCGATGAATTTCTCGAGGGGATGGTCTATTTTGCTGCCCAAGAGAAATTCAGGAAGGCTTGACCGCAGGGCATAAGAGACAACCATCTCGGAAGGGGGCAAGTTTTTTTTCATAGTTCTCAACCAACTGCGAAAAGAGCTCCAGACGAGGGTTCCAAAATTAATAGACAGGTGTAGAAGTA